>JAITEH010000142.1 GCA_031282125.1 Campylobacteraceae bacterium | reverse complement strand
TGGATTTGTATAGCTGTTGCTATGGCGGCAAATATCACGGGCGACGCTATCTTGGTATGGCTTAGCAGGTACAACAAAGGCATGATTATGCCTTATGTCAAAAAACACCGCAGGAAGCTCGCTTTGAGCCATATACTCATTAAAAAACATGGAGCAAAGATTATAATTTTGCAAAAATTTATCTATGGCTTTAAGACTTTAGTACCTTTAGCTATCGGTTTTACAAAATATCCGCTTTTGAAATTCAATCTAATAAGCGTAGTAGGCGCTTGCATGTGGGCGTTTGTGATGGGGCTTGGCAGTTATTTTGTCGGTGCATATTTTATAAACTTTTTTAGTATATTTAGCGACAAACCGTATATTGCGGTGATTATTTTATTTGTTTTACTTTTTGCTATATGGACTTATTTTCAAAGAGCTACAAAGAAAAAAGAGAAAGAAGACAAGTAAGCATTTAGCTTACAATGTATTTGCATCAATTGATTGGAAGTAGTCTAATCAGATTTTCTTGCATACATGAAAGCTCATGTATGCAAGAAATTTACTGTGATATTAAAGCTCTTTTTTTATCTCAATAGTATTGATAATATCACCTGCTTTTATGCTATCAAGGACTTTCAGCGAATTTTCGTCTATAGTATCGCCAAATACCGTATGAACACCATCTAAATGCGGCTGTTTTGAATGGCAGATGAAAAATTGGCTTCCTCCCGTGTTGCGTCCTGCGTGCGCCATAGAGATAGTGCCTCTTTGGTGTTTATGGCTGTTTTTATCGCATTCGCACTCTATCTTCCATCCCGGGCCTCCCGTGCCTGTTCCTAAAGGGCAGCCGCCTTGAATGACGAAATTTGGAATGACTCTATGAAATTTAAGTCCGTCGTAAAATCCGCTATTTGCCAAATATGCGAAGTTTGCCACTGTGATTGGCGTCTCTTCAGGGTAGAGTTTAAGCGTTATATCGCCTTTGTTGGTTTTGACAACGGCGTATGCAAAAGCATTTAATTCATCTTTTGTGTAGTTGTAAGTTTTCAGTCCCATGGTAATCCTTTGAAAAATTTTGCGCATTATACAATAATTGATGAAGTTATAAAACGAGTTTTGCTAAAATTTGGCGTTATTGAGGTATTTAAAAGGAATATGCTTGAAAAAAGCGGTCGTTTTGTTGAACATGGGCGGAGCGCGCGACAAAAAAGAGTTAAAAAAGTTTTTGAAAAATATGTTTTTGGATAGACGCATCATAGCTTCGCCCATGAGGTATATCATATCTTTTTTTATAACGCTTTTGCGCACAAACAAAGTTTGGGAAAATTACAAATTAATCGGCGGAAGTAAGATATATGAGCACACGCAAAATCTTGTCCGTAAGATAAATACTTTGGCTAAGGGCGATTACGATATCTTTTTTGCCATGCGTTACACAACTCCGACGATTGCAGATGTCTTTCATGATAAAAACTATGATGAAGTTTTACTCTTTCCCATGTATCCGCATTTTTCATCAACTACTACGCTATCTTCGTTTGACGATGCCGATAAGTTTTTTCATGATACGAAGCTACTCAAAATAGAGCATTTTTTTGATGACGAGCGGTTCAATGAGATTATCATAGACGCTATCAAAAAGCACCATGACGGCAATGCACACCTCATCTTTTCGGCTCATTCGCTGCCTTTGTCAATCGCCAAAAGAGATATTTACGAAAAGCATATTAGGCAGCATGTGGAGATTTTGAGCAGACAGTTGGAAAGCAAAAATATACGCTTTGCCGATATACATTTGGCATATCAGTCAAAGCTTGGTCCCATTAAGTGGCTTGGTCCCTCTTTAGATGAAGTTTTGAAAAATATAGCCCCTGCGCCTGTCGTTATTTACCCTATCTCTTTTACTATAGATAACTCTGAGACGGATTTTGAGCTTGGCATATATTATAAAAATATAGCGGAGAGTTTTGGGATAACTTCGTATAAACTGTGCAAAGCGCAAAACGACGGCGATAGATTTGCCGAATTTATAGATGAAAAGATAAGAGAGAGCTTTTAAACTCTCGCTTTGCTGTTACGCTATATTTGTGTAAACTGCCTGTACGTCGTCATCGTCTTCTAAACGGTCGATGAGCTTTTCGATATCGACAAGCTGCTCCTCGGTAAACTCCACAGGAGTATTTGGTATATATTCAAGCGCGGCTTTTTTTGGCTCAATGCCAAGCGATTCGAGCGCAGAGGATAAAGAGCCAAATTCGGAATACGCCGCATAAGCGTAAAAAGAGTCGTCATTTTCGTCCAGTTCTTCAAGTCCGCCGTCAATCAAGGCGAGTTCCAAATCATCTTTGCTTAAATTTGCAGGTTTTTCGAACTCAAAAACAGCCTTTCTTGAGAACATAAACTCCAATGAGCCATTTTGCAGTATCTGTCCGCCGCATTTGCCAAAATGAGTTTTTACGTTCGCAACCGTTCTTGTGGGATTGTCCGTGGCGCACTCTACAAGTACCAAAGCTCCATGAGGGGCTTTACCCTCGTAATGTATCTCTTTTATATCCTGTTCGTCTTTGCCAGAAGCTCTTTTTATCGCTGCTTCGATATTGTCTTTTGGCATATTTTGAGCTTTTGCGTTTAAAATCGCCGTGCGAAGTTTAGAGTTCATTTCAGGGTCGCTTCCGCCCTGTTTTGCGGCTACTGTTATGGTTTTTGCAAGTTTTGGAAAAACTTTAGACATTTTGTCCCAGCGTTTCTCTTTTGCTGCGCGACGATATTCGAATGCTCTTCCCATGAAATCTATCCTAATAATTGAAAATTGCCTGTAATGATATCTTACAAAAGATAAAAAAGATTTTAGCAATGCTAAAAAGTGCGCCTTTTTTAGCGAGTTATGAGTTTGATGTTATCTTTTACATGAGGGAAAAGTGTGATTTTAAGCTTCAAGATAGACAGACTTAAGTCGAACTCTTCCATCTTCACGGCGTCTTTTGTCGTTGTGAGTATGGACTCAGCGCCGCTTGTTTGCAGTAACTTTGAGAGTTCATCTTTGGTAAACATATAGTGGTCGGGAAATGTCCGCTTGGCTATAACTTGTTCGGGTAAAAACTTATCAAGCCTTGATGGATTTGCTATGGCTGTTACCAAAACCATCTTTTTAGTTTCACGCAGTATCGTAACGTCTCTTGTAAAGTCTTTATCCTCTTCCAGTACCAAGTCAGCATTTTTGTAGTTAGAAGCGCTCTCTCTATAAGCTCCTGATGGAATGCAAAAACTGTTTGCTGGCTTTGGGTTTGGTTTGATTAGGATATCGAACTTTTTGATGTTTACTTTGCCGAAGCCGTCGTCCAAGATAACGACTTGCGCGCCAAGCTCTTTTGCTTTTTGTATGCCTAAAACTCTATCTTCGCTTACTATAATGAGAGCGTGTTTAAGCTCTTTGGCGTAGAGCATCGCTTCATCGCCGCTTGTTTTTACATCGCACAAAATCTCCCCGAAACTGCCGACTAAAACCAATCCTTTAGACAAACGCCCATATCCTCTTAAAACAATCGCAGGTTTTGCTATCTCTTTTGCTATAGCGATGCAAATCGGGGTTTTTCCGCTGCCGCCTACGGTCAAGTTTCCAACGCTTATAATAGGTATATGATAATCGATAGGATTTTTTAAAGCGCGCCTGATTTTGGCGCACAAAGACCACAGAAGACTAATTGGATATAAGGTATAAGATATAAACCGCCCAAAAATAGTCGGGCGGTAAAAGTACTTTTCTATCCATGAAGTAAGAGAGCGTTTAAACACGATGGTCGGCGATTCTTTTCACTGTTTCGCATACATATTCAACATCATCATCGCTCATTGCCGCATAAATCGGCAAAGATAGTATCTGCTGATAATTTGCAAGCGCCGTCGGAAAGTCATTGACTTTCAAGCCGTATTTTGTTTTGTAGTAAGACAAAAGATGCAGCGGGATATAATGAAGTCCCGTGAATATCCCTTCTTCTCTCAAGTGTTTGGCAAATCCGTCGCGGTTTTTATTTACTTTAACGATATACTGCGTATAGATATGGTCTCTTTTGACAACTGGTGTTTTTATGTTTTGGCAATTTTCAAAAGCTTTGTTATAGACAGCCGCTATTTTTTTTCGGCGCGTTATGATTTTATTTACTTTTGTAAGCTGCGCTAATATATAGGCTGCGCTGATTTCATTGATATCGTATTTGACACCGATATCAACTACATCGTATATGTAGCCAAGATTGCCGAATTTGTCCCATCCATTGCCTACTATGGCATGGTTGATGAGCAGCTTTGCTCTTTCGTGCAATTCGTTATCGGCCATCGTCAGCATTCCGCCGCTTGCCGTACTGTATTTTAGACGCTGAGAAAACCTGAAGCATGATATGGCAGAATCCATAGCGCCTATCTTTTTGCCGTTATATGTCGCGCCAAAAGCGTTTGTGGCATCATCTACAACTTTTACATGATGAGCGTTTGCCAACTCGTAAATCGCATCCATATCGGCAGGCTGCCCCGCTATATGCGATACAAATATGCCTTTTAGCTTTTTGTGAGCCTCTTTGATAAGCGTTTGTTCCAGCTTATTGACGTCTATATTGAAGTCATCGGCATTTATATCTACAAAAATAGGCTCCGCATCAAAATGTCTTATGACTTCCGCTATAGCAGGAGATGAATTTACCGAACATATGAACCTATCGCCCCGCTTTATGTCCATGGCACACATGGCCAAATGCATAGCCGCTGTCCCGTTATATGTAGCAACAGCATGCTGCGCACCTACGAATTTTGCCGCATTTATTTCAAGTTGGTCAATTTTAGAGGGTTTATCGCCGTCCAAAACTTCACTTATATACGCCAATTCTAATTTATCAACCATTGGTTTGTAAAATGGTATCTCTCTCATATAGCACCCTCCACAAGATATTAATTCTTAGATTATAATAAAGTTTTAAATTATACTAAAACAGGAATTAAGCAATTCTTTTAAAAAGCGAAAATAACGGTTATTTTTATTTAAAAAAATTCGCTATGATTTCTTTTTTAAAAAAGGTGTGAAATGTTAAAAATACTATCAAAACCGATGGGTTTACTAGAGACAAATTGTTATATCGTATATTTGCCGAAGGGCGAAGTTATCGTTGATCCAGGCATGGAAGCTGCTGAATGGGTGATACAAAATGTAAAAAACCCTTTGGCTATCCTAAATACCCATGGACATTTTGACCATGTCTGGTCTAATCATGAGCTTCAAATTAAGCTAAAAACTTTTCTATATACTCCAAAAAAAGATGTGTTCATGTTACAAAATGACCCATTTGGATACGGTATGTCTTCGTCTGTACCTGACTTTGAGGTTGACGGAGACCAAAAATATGATATAGGAGGAGAGGTCGTAGAGTTCTTGCATTTTCCGGGACATACCCCAGGATGCAGCGTTATCAAAATAGCAGATGCTCTTTTCAGCGGAGATTTTATATTTAAAAACTCTATCGGCAGAACCGACTTTCCATATAGCTCGCCAGAAGATATGAAAAAAAGTATTTTGAAATTCCTAGAGCTTAAAGAAGATTTAAAAGTTTATCCGGGACATGGAGAGAGCACAAGTGTAAAAGCGGAACAAAAAAATCTGCCTTCATGGCTCAAGTATCTATAACCATTTAAAAAATCTTATTGAAAATGAGTAATTTTGTTACATTAAGCAAACAGATTTATACTTTTACTTTTACATACGCTCTTTTTGGGGCAGGGTAACCCTCTATAGTTTTTGAGTTGTCCTTGGGGTCTAAAAAATCTTCCAAACTCTGCCCCAAAATCCACTCTGTTTTGCGCTGTTCGTTCGTATCTGTAGGCTTTACCGCGAGCAGTTCAAACTCTTTGAATCCAGCTCTTTCGCACCAGTTCTTAAGCGCGTTTACTGTTGGTATAAAATATACGTTTGAGATTTTAGAGTAACTTTTTTTAGGGGACAATACTATATCTTCATCTCCGTCAATCATGAAAGTGTCCAAAAACAGCTCGCCATTTTTTTCAAGGGCTGATTTCAGAGATTTCAGGCACTCAATCGGGTCGCTTCTGTGATACAAAACGCCAAGACAGAAGATGACGTCAAACTTTTCGCCGTAATCCGCCAAATCCTCTACGCCCAATAATTCATATACGATATCTGTTTTCGCAAGACGGTTGATGAAGTCAAACTGACACCAAAAAAGAGGAGTAGGGTCAAATCCTACAAGTTTTTTTGGGCTATCTTCAAGCATTTTAAATAGATAATATCCGTTGTTGCAGCCAATATCAGCCGCTTTTTTGCCGCTTAGGTTGAAATGCGGACGCAAAAGATTGTATTTGATGAAGCTTTTCCACTCTGTATCTATAAAAAGATTTCCGATTTGAAAAGGACCTTTGCGCCACGAACGAAGCGATAAGGCGGCGTCTTTTATCTGCTGTTCATCGGCTTTACTAATATTTTTGATATCGACTGTGAAAGTGTCGCCAAAAGTCATGGAAGTCTCAAAACTTGGCAGCTCATCTATCATCTGCCTTAGCGGTTTTATATCTTTCCATGAAGAGGCAAGCTCTTTTTGACGCTTTGATTTTTCGCTCATGTTTTATCTCTTAAACTCTTATTTAAAAAAGAAATAATAGCATAACGGATAAAATTTGGAGGTTAATCATGAAGAG
>JAITEH010000136.1 GCA_031282125.1 Campylobacteraceae bacterium | reverse complement strand
CGGATAAAAAAAGTGAAAACGAGAACAAATAAATCTATATACGGATAAGCGATGAGAGAAGATAAAGTACTGTGGTTTTTGATATTTTTTGCATGGATAATCGCTGTTATCGCGACTTTAGGAAGTCTGTTTTTCAGCGAAATCATGGAGTTCCCGCCTTGCACGATGTGCTGGTATCAGCGAATCTGCATGTATCCGCTTACGGCTATTTTCCTCGTAGGACTTGTGAAGTATGACAAAAATGTCTTTCTCTACGCCTTACCGCTTGTCGTTGTCGGCTGGGCATGGGCATTTTACCATACGCTTTTGATTTTAGGCATTATATCGGAAGAGGCGGCTCCATGCGTACTTGGAGTGCCCTGCTCCACGATGTATCTTAACTGGTTTGGGTTTTTAGACATTCCGATGTTATCGCTGTTTGCATTTACGCTTATAGCGGTTAGTTTGATAATTTTTTACAAAAGGAGATGAGATGAGTTCCAAAAAAAAAGGCGAATTTAGAGTAAAGTCTATCATATCGCTGTCGCTGATGGTTATAGTGATACTGTTTGCGGCGGGCGTATATCTATATAATTCACACAAACAAACAGAATCTTCAAACATATCTCAAGATGAAAGAGCAAAGATAGACGAGCTGCTGGTGCGCGAACACTCTTATATCGCAGGCAAAAAAGATGCAAAAGTTACGGTTGTAGAGTTTTTTGACCCTGCGTGTCCTGCGTGCGTGCGCATAAGTCCTATCGTAGCAAACTTACCCGAAAGATACTTAGACCAAGTCCGCGTGGTTTATCGCTCTTTAGGATATCATCAAGGCTCGGATATAGTACTCTCATTGCTTGAAGCGGCAAAAGAACAGGGGAAATTTAAAGAGGCATCTGCAGCTTTTAACTCGCGCTTTCCAAGCTGGTTCATAAACAATCAAGTCAATACTTTTATCGCGTGGGGCGTATTGGAGCAATCGGGCGTAGATATAGAAGCGGCAAAAAAGTTTTTGGATGATAATCAAAACAAAGTCAATAAAATATTACAGCACAATATGGAAGATGCGACAAATCTTGGCATCACATCCACACCGACATTTTTTGTAAACGGCATAAAGATAGAGCAAAAAGACCTCATCAGCACGATTGAAAATGAGATAGCTAAAATTTACGAAAACAGAGAGTAAGCGGCGTTTTACATACAAACCCGCCAAGACGCACTGCTTGGCGGCGGGTAGTCTTTTGCTTTTTCACTTACGCATACAATAACCTGTCAATCAAATCTTTGCGTTCATGCAGGGATTTTGCAAGGCTAGCAAAACCTGAAATCCAACCCTTTTCCACCGTCCATGGATGATTTTTGTTAGGTTCTATATTTGTCAAATATAGACTTTTACTGCATGCAAGAACAAACAAGTCGGTGAGCGCATTGACATTTGTCTGAAACCTGTCAAGCTTTTTATTCTCATGCAAAGGTTTGCCTTTTGTGTCGGGAACGTTCGTAACAATGTGCAGTCTATCGCCCCAAAACTCTTTTGCATAAGCCTGACACTCGTAGCTGTCAGTGCAAAGTACGATTTTACCGCCCAGTTTTTCATTCATCTCATTAAAAAACTTTTTGTAATCCGTCTTGTAATCGGAATTTCTTACATGTATGGCGTCATACTCGCCAAGCAAATCAATAATAGTGCGAATATGTATTTTGATGTTATCTTTTAGTCTTAATCTTCCGATAGCAAAAATAGATTTTGCTCCTCCGCCGGCTTGTTCATGAACCAAAATTTGCTCTTTATAGTTTTTGTTAAAGTCAAAAGTAATCTTTGTATTGGTTTTGGCATGCAAAAGGGTTAGACATTCATCATACAATACTTCATATGCAGCAATGTTATCAGACAAACATTTTGGATAACAGTCAAACGGTGGATTTAAAAAATCTAAAGTTCCAAAGTAAACATTTACAGGTGCGACAAAATATCTGCCAAAATCATCCAAAAATCCAGAACGGCTCGTATCAATATATAAACTCCTATTATAAGTATAAGCGTATCTGTAACATTTTTCAATCTGAACTAACATATCGTTTAACCCACCGTGAGGACGGCAAAAAACTATTTTATCGCCTTTTGGTTTTATCTTTATCTTTGTGGGAAAAAGTGTGTCCAAGCAGCTTTCATGTAAAAACAACAATCTGTTTCTGATATTTTTTCGTTTTTTTCTAATCAATATAAACATAGTAAAAAGTCTGATGAAAAAGTCATGCTCTTATCATATATCTTTATGAAAATTTTGCGCAAAACTGCTCCTTAAATGAATGTGTCATTTTATTTCATTAATACTTAATCTTTCTAGTTTAAAAACCCAAAAGTTACGCATGCAATAATCTGTCAATCAAATCTTTTCGCTCATGCAAAGATTTTGCAAGGTTGCCGTAGCCAGAAATCCAACCCTTTTTCATCGCGGTAAAATATAGATTTTTACTACATGCAAGAACAAACAAGTCGGTGAGAGCATTGACATTTGTCTGAAATCTATCAAGCTTTTTATTCTCATGCAAAGGCTTGCCTTTTGTATCGGGAACGTTCGTAACGATATGCAGTCTATCGCCCCAAAACTCTCTCGCATAAGCCTGACACTCGTAGCTATCCGTACAAAGTACGATTTTACCGCCCAGCTTTTCATTCATCTCATTAAAAAACTTTTTGTAATCCGTCTTGTAATCAGAATTTCTTACATGTATGGCGTCATATTCGCCAAGAGGTTTTATGATATCTGCAATCTGTTTTTTTATATTGCCTTTAAGCGAAAGTCGCTCAAATACAAAAATAGACTCGTCCCCTCCTCCGCTCTCCTCGTAAACCAAAATCTGCTCGTCATAATCTTTCGAGAAATCAAACACAGCCTGCGTATCAAACG
>JAITEH010000115.1 GCA_031282125.1 Campylobacteraceae bacterium | reverse complement strand
ATGGTCATGAAATTATTCGGAACTGACGGAGTAAGAGGAAAAGCCGGCGAGAAATTAAGCGCGGCGACTGCTATGAAGCTTGCAATGGCTGCCGGAATATTTTTTAGAAAACACTCGCTTACAAATAAGATTTTGGTCGGTAAAGACACAAGAAAAAGCGGTTACATGATAGAAAACGCCACAGTTTCTGGACTCACTGCGGTAGGATACAATGTGATACAAGTGGGTCCCATGCCAACTCCCGCGATTGCTTTTTTGACCGAAGACATGAGGTGCGATGCTGGAATCATGATAAGCGCGTCACATAACAGCTATTTTGATAACGGCATCAAATTTTTTGACCACACAGGCTACAAACTCGACGTTAAAGATGAAGAGGAGATAGAAAAAATCTACTTCAACTCCGAACTGATAGAGCAAAACCAAAAAATAGAGCTTGATATAGGCACGTCAAAGCGCATAGACGACGTGATAGGGCGATATATCGTACATATCAAAAACTCGTTTCCGAAAGATTTGACGCTAAGAGGCGTGAGAATCGTACTTGACGTGGCAAACGGCGCGGCGTACAAAGTCGCTCCTACGATTTTCAGCGAACTTGGAGCTGATATCTTTGTGATAAACGACGAGCCCAACGGAAGCAATATCAATCTCTCATGCGGCGCTTTGCATCCGCAAAAACTTGGCGAAGAGGTCGTAAGACTTCGCGCTGATATAGGTTTTGCGTTTGACGGGGATGCGGACAGGCTTATCGTCGTTGATGAGAAAGGCAAAGTGATAGAGGGCGATAAACTTTTGGGCGTTTTGGCGGATTATCTGAAGAGCAATTCTCTCTTGAAAAGCGATTACATAGCGGCGACTCACATGAGCAATCAAGCGTTAGAGGATTTTTTGAAAAGCAAAAATATCAAACTCGCACGCTGCGACGTCGGCGATAAGTATGTTTTGGAAAAACTAAAGGAGCTTGGCTCAAATTTCGGAGGAGAACAGAGCGGGCATATTATCTTTTCGGATTTTGCAAAAACGGGCGATGCGCTCGTGGCGGCTCTTCAAGTGATGGCGTATCTGCTCACGAAACGCAAAAGTCTTGCCAGCGTGAGCCTGAATCCTTTTGAACTTTATCCGCAAAAACTTATAAATTTGCATGTAGGCGAAAAGATACCGCTTCATGAGATAAAGGACTACGAAGAGTTTTGCGAAAAGCTAAAAAGTCAAAAGATAAGGTCTCTCATAAGGTATTCCGGTACTGAAAATCTACTGCGCATTTTGCTTGAAGCGGGCGATGACGAGGCGCTTTGCAAAGCGGCAAAAGAGAGCGAAGAGTTTTTCAAAAGAGCGCTAAATGGCTAAAAAGATTGTTATAAGCGTTTTGTTTGCAGTTATCGTTTTTGCGTTGGACCAAGTTATCAAATCGCTTTTTTTAGGCGGATTTACGTGGCACAGCGAAGCTCTTTCGCTCTATCTGGTAATAAACAAAGGCGTTGCTTTCTCTATGTTTGCATTTTTGGGCGAGTGGCTAAAATACATACAAGTAGCGCTTGTTTTGGTGCTTTTAGCCTTTGCGTACCGCGAAAAGAGATTTTTCTTGAAAAATTACATAGCGGTGGGGATAATCTTCGGCGCAGGATGCGGCAATATATACGACAGATTCGTTGAGGGCGGCGTTGTGGACTACATAGCGTGGCATTACGGATTTGAATTTGCCGTGTTTAATTTCGCAGATGTGATGATAAATTTTTCCGTGTTTTTGATAATTTTAATGATGATTTTGGATAGAAAAGAGAAAAAAACCTCTTAAATTGGGGTTTAGACTCGGCAATCGCATCATGCGCGGCTATTAACCGCCGTTTACCTCTTCTACTTATAATTACACAAATTTTCATCAGGAACTTGATAGTATGCGTCAACTATCCGTCAAAAGCTCGTCTTTAATTATCCTGCTTACACTCTATTTTAGCTCTGTTTTGAATATAGCCTTTTGGATTTACATCTATACTCATGTGGATATAACCTCATTTGGCATCGGATTGTTCGCTTGCACACTGCCGTTTTTTATATTTGCACCGATGTTTATTATCCTCAATATATTAACAGTTCCATTTTTGGGCAAACCCATTATCTCATTTTTAATGATAGCGTCGGCTGTGGCAAGCTACATGATGTATTCATACGGCGTGTATATAGATTCTGACATGATACGAAATGTTTTTGAGACAAACACCAGAGAGGCTTTTGATTTGATAACGCCTTTGTCCCTGTTGTGGACATTTTTCTTTGGTATCGTCCCGTCAATCTTGCTATTTTTGGTCAAAATCGAATACGAGCCGTTAAAAAGCGAATTGAAAAGGCGTCTATTTATGGCTGCACTGTCGTTTGTCATGATAGCAATCATAGCCGCGCTCTCTTACAAAGAGTACGCCTCTTTCGGACGCAATAACCTTCAAGTGCGCAAACTCATAACTCCCACAAATTATATATATGGTATATGGAAATATTTTAAGCTAGAATCTCTTGCCAAAAGAGAATTTAAAAGGCTAGACCCTGGTGCAAAGCATGTTCGTTATGGAAAATCTGCTTTTACGGTTATTATTATGGTAGTAGGAGAGGCAGCCAGAGCGCAAAACTTCGCGCTGAACGGATATGAGAAAGATACAAATCCGACTCTTGCCAAAGAGGATATCGTCTATTTTAATAACGTAGCGTCATGCGGAACATCCACTGCTATATCTGTTCCGTGTATGTTTTCCAATATGGACAGAAAATCATTTGATGTGACGGATGCTAAATTTACCGAAAATATTTTGGATTTGATGAAACAGTTGGGATATGAAGTCTTTTGGAAAGAAAATGACGGCGGCTGTAAAGGCGTGTGCGACAGAGTTGACAGCGAAGATGTTACAAAAACGCAAAGCGGCAGCAAATACTGCGATAGTGAGAGTTGTTATGACGAAGTGCTGCTTGAGGATTTGGAAGAGTATCTGGGCAATATCAAACAAGACACTTTCATCGTACTGCACGCGATGGGTTCGCACGGTCCTACATACTACAAAAGATATCCCGACGAATTTCGAGCGTTTAGTCCTACATGCGACACAGCCCAGATACAAGACTGCACGCAGATGGAGATTGTCAATACTTACGACAATACAATCATCTATACCGACTATATAATCTCCCAAGCTATCAATATACTGAAAAAATTTCCAAGTTATGAATCGGGGCTTTTGTACACCTCAGACCACGGAGAGTCTTTGGGCGAGAAAAATATATATTTGCACGGTTTGCCGTACGCTATAGCGCCTGCGGAGCAGACAAATGTGCCGATGATTTTGTGGATGTCGGAGAATATGAAAAAATACGACTCTATAGATTATGACTGCATGAAAGATGACGCTAAAACCAAAAGTTATAGCCATGATAATCTATTTCACTCAATCTTGGGACTTTTGGAGATAAAGACAAAAGTTTATGACAAAGAGCTTGATATGTTTGAAAGCTGCCGTATTAAATTTTAAATCAATATTTTTTCCGAATCATCATCGGCAGTACCAGTTTATTGATAAGAGAAGAAAACACCAAGAGAAACGCTCTTCTATACAGAGGTAAATGCCTGCTGAAAAACATGGAATATTCCGTCCTTCCTACAGCTCCGCGGTGGCGTTTAAAATCAGCCACGCCCGAGCTGCGATTGATTTTCAATTTGCTCCCCTGCTCTGCTAAATCTACGCTCCACAAAGATAAAACTCTATAAAAGCCATCGTACGAATCATCTTCTCTCGTGTAGCCAAATATCGGCGCAGTAATGCTTATACCGTCGGAAAACAGACCGTAAGCGCCTTTTGGGTCATTTCCACGTTTTAGTATCTGCGCGTTAAATAGATTATTTCCTATCACATTCTTGTAAAACTCTTCCGTAAATGCAGGATTTTGTTTGGAGTATTTGCCAAGATACAGATTGTCATAAAATTGCTTTATTACAGGCACATCTTCCAAAGAGCCTTTTTCAAAATGATAATTATATTGTTCTATCAACTCTCTATCTTTTTTGATAGTCTTTCTATGTATGGCTTTGATATTTTCCCTTTTCAACAGATAGACTCTTCTGGAGGCTATTTTGTGGCATTTTAAAGAAGACAGGAGTTTGATTTCGGCTTCATTGTAGTCTTCATTTAATGAGCGAAACAGTATCAAATGATGCGGAAATTTTTGTTTTAAAGTATCTAAGATATCATGATACTGTTTCTCATTCAAGGGGTGGTATAGATTTGTAGAGAGCATGAAGTTATTGACTATAACGACTTTATTGATTTTGAATAATTTGGCGATAAACCCGAAAATATTCAAAAGCGGATTGATAAAAAACTTCAACCCTTTTATGCCAACTATATCAAGCTCTTCTTTGGCATACGTTATGTAGTGAGTCAAAAGCGAACAAACATAGGAGTTTTCGTATTCGGCTTCATTTTTTGTCATCGGCAAAAGAGTGCCGTCAATCTCCAACAGCATGGGTTCTGTTCTGACATTGGCGATAACCTTTTCACTGCCAAGCTCCATGAAGGGTTTTATATATTTATACACAAATAGAGCTTGACTGTTTTCGGGTGGCGCATACTGGGAGAACTCTTCTTTGGTTATAAGCTTTATCATGGATTAAATTTTCTTGAAACCCGTTTTTGCTTTAAAGACAGATCGGAAGAGCGCTGTAAAGTTTCAACGGTGATATTTATCGGGATAACCTCTTTTAAAGCCTTAAGTAACTCCCCGCACTCATCCATGTACGGTAAAGACAAAACCGCATTATCGACGTCTGTTTGAGTAAAGAGAAAATCCTCTGCTTTTGGAATGTACTTGAGTATTGTTCGTATTATAAAGTCTGGAAAAACTATATGCCTTTTGCCCTCTTTGTCTTCATAATACAAAATATCGTCGCAGCGGCCTTCTATCTTTTTTATAACGGTAAAAGGGCTTCCGCACGGGCATTTCATCGGCTCTTCCACCAAAATATCATTTAACTCGTAATTGATTATAGGCTGAGTTGTTCTGTTGAAATCCGTGATAATCGGTATAAATCTACCCGAATCTTCATCCAAATATTTTTTTCTCACAGAAAGAGCATCTTCGTTCAGATGTAAATTGCCGTGTTTGCATGTACAAGCGATAAATCCTTCAGTTGCCTGATATACTTGATGGATTTTTTGCTGAAATATATTTTCGAGTTTGTTCTTGATATCTTCATACAAAACGTCGGCTACGGAAACTATTTTTGCGGGGGAGATTTGAATATCATGCTTTTCTTGGGCATCGGAAATTATATTGAGCATATTTGGCGGAGCTATCAAAATATCAGGTTGAAACTTATCCAATTCGTTAAGATTGCTTTTTAAATCCTGCTTCAAATCAAAAAAGCGAAATTTAATCCGACTGCTTTTAACGCTCTCATATAAATTGTTGTTTGCCCTTAGGAAAAAAGCTATTTTCTGTTTTCCGAAGATGGAGCCTGGAAGCATTTTGGCTAAAATCGTTCCGCACCATTTCGCCTGTTCCAAAGGACTTACCAAAAATACGCCGCGTATTCCGGACGTCCCTGACGAAAGACCAACGCTGTATTTTCCAAGTTTTGGCGTAAAATCCCTATCTTCTTCTGCCTTTATAGCAACTTCCAAAGAGTTTTTCAGCTTAATGCCCGCCGTATTAAAATCGTCAAAATTCTCCATCATTATTTTTTTATCAATAGAAGGCCACTCTTCGGGCGGTAATGTTTGCAAGTTTTTAAAATAATTTTTATAAAATGGGCTTTTGCCGACTACTTTGGCAATGAATTTTTTGATTTTGCTCTTCTGCCATTTTTCCAAAGAGGCTCTGTCCGTAAAATTATGGAAATATTTTGTTTTGACATAATAAAACAAAATGATGATTTTCTGCAGCATTTACTCATCTCCATGCGTTAGTATAATCCTCGTATTTTTAAGACTTTTGAGCAGTTCTAATGTTTTGCGGAAAGCTTTGACGTCATCGCAAAAATGCAATCCAATCCAATGCGGCAGAGCATCTTCAGTAAAATTCTCTTTTGTCCATGCGCTGTCTGCCGCAAATAAAGTATTTTCATGAGGAAGCCACAATCCAAATTGCCCTGTCGTGTGTCCCGGCAAAGATACGACAAAAATATCTTTTGCAAAAGGAAGCACGCAGCAAACGGGAAATATTTCATTATGTACAACTTGTAAATCTTCGATATAGATAGCCCTGCTCTCAAAATCGTCAGGCAAAAATTTACTGACAAAACCTTTTGAAACCTGCTTGAAAACAGAGAGTTTTTTCAATCTTGTGTATTCTCGCTTCGAATATATAAACTTGGCGTTTGGAAAATCCCTCAGCGCGCCTATATGGTCTGCATGAAAATGTGAAATAAAAATATATTTTATCTCTTCGGCTTTTATATTCTCTTTTTCTAATTGACTTAGACAAGTATCCTGCGGCTTGATATTAACAGGCAAAAGATATTTGTATAAAGCATGCGGCCAGCCGCTCATGACGGCATTGAAATCCGCAGGATAACCGCTGTCAAAAAGCATATATCCATCGCTCAAAGATATCAAAAAACATCTGGCGTAAAATTTTTTCATGCGCCATCTTCCTTTTACGGAAGCAAACTTTTCCAATTGTCTGCAAAAACCGCAGGAAAAAGTTTTAATTTTATTCATCGCTCCATCCGCGTACTACTCTTGAAAATCCCTCTTCCATGCTTACTATCGGCGTATAGCCAAGCTCCTCTTTTGCTTTCGTTACATCCAATCTTTGGTTATTGTAAAATAAAGATATGCTGTATTTGGTAAAAGCAGGCTCTTTGCCTCTCAAAAAAAATCTGTAAACAAACTCCAAAATACCGGCGTAAGCAAAGGCCAAACCATATGGTATTTTCTTGACATTATACTTTAATCCCAACTCTTTTGTTAACTCTCTTATCTTTTCCAGCAGATAAATAGGTTCTGCGTTTGTGATATTGTACGCTTGTCCGATGCACGCCTCTTTTGCATTTAAAGCAAGCCTTATAGCGTGCACAACGTTATCGACATAAGTTAAATCGCACAAAGGACCGTCGTCTTCGCGCATTTTCGGTATAAATTTAGTATTATTAGCTTTGACAACGCGCGGCAAAAGAGCAGTGTCGCCTGGTCCGAATATAGCGCGCGGACGCAAAATAATTCCCGGCAAACCTTTTGCGACGGCTTCTAATATTTTTAACTCTGCGAGATATTTTGTTTGTGCGTAAAAATTGACTTTTTTTGAAGGAAGCGTGTCGCTCTCTTTGATATTTTCTCTATCTTTGAAATCAAAATATATACTTGGAGACGAGATATGCACAAATCTTTTTATTTGATGCTCTAAAGAGCGCTCTATAAGCTGTTCGGTCGCAACGACATTCATGCGATAAAAATCTTCATATTTGCCCCATGGACTCGACAAAGCCGCGCAATGCACAACTGCCTCCACGCCTTCAAATAAATCTTCGGAAAGCTCCTGCGTCAAATCTGCCTGAATAAATCTAATAGACGAGTGTTTCGGCGCTTTAGATGAATTTCGCCCGGTTGCTATTATCTCATGTCCCTCTTCTGCCAACAAAACTGCCGCTCTCGAACCCAAAAAACCGGTTGTGCCTGTTACTAATATTTTCATATATCATCTCCATTGAATTCTATATCTACAGTAGAAGCCGCCGTGGGTCCGCCATGAAAAATACCCTTTATAAGCCAATATACAGCCATCGGTATCTGCATAAAAAACGGCAGCAAATCTCTTATATCAAAAACAGTCTCTTTCGCGCTGAATATCTCTTTGAGATTTTTTAATGTTTTCAACGGTTGCAGCGGCATGTAAATCAAAATAGGCAAAAGCAAAGACGTCAAGGGTTTTTTCACATGAGCGCTATTTTTTTTATTGCCGACAACAGCCAAAAAATTATCATTTACAAATCCAAGCCCGCTTGTCATTCTGGGATTGCATTCGATGATAAACAGCTCCCCGTCTTCGGTCTTGATAAAATCAAAAGCCAATTGTCCGCTAAAATCCAAATCTTTAGCTATAAAAGCTGAGATGGCGTTGATATCTCTATCTTCCGTCTGTTTTAGCAGTATGCCCGCACCCCGCCCTGCATTGAGTATAGTTACATAACTTATGCATGAGAGTATCTTCCCGTTTTTGACTAAGGCGTAAGAGCAGTACTGCTGACCTTTGATGAAATTTTGTACGATATAGGAGGCGTTGTGTATTTTTGCGTCTATTTCCGCACTCAACCGTACTTTTGCCGCAAAACGTGAAAATCTGGGTTTAATGATATATTTTTTATCCAGAATTCCTGGCATTTGAGAAGCCAAATATGTCTTTGGCGTTTTCAAGTCTTTGCTCTCCAAATATTGATAAAAAGACCATTTATCATGCAGTTTAAGCAGTTTGGACTGTTCGTCGCAAAATACTTCGCAATATTGCTTAAGCCCGTCTAAGAATGCAGATATGTAGAAAATCTCTTCGCAAGTGGGTATTAGAAGGTCGATTTTCTCTTTTTTTATGATGTCGATTAAAACTTCTTTATAGTTTGCTTCTTTGGCGGGCGGCAGCTTAAAAAACTTACTTACTTTATTGCAAAACAGACATAAATTAACATAAGTACTGTCTGCCGCGTAAACAGTGTGTCCGTAAGAATTCAATATTCTTGCCGATTGCAGCACCATAGGTGCACGCGCTCCGGTGAATAGAATCCTTTTAGTATTCAAGTATCATTACTCCTACCGAAAGTCCTGCAGATGTTCCCACAAGCATGATTTTATCGCCTCTTTTAACTCTTCCTTCATCAACGGCTATCTTAAGAGCCAGCGGAATAGACGCGGCAACGTCATTGCCGTAATTTTGTATTATATACATCATTTTTTCCTGCGGAATCTTCAGCTTTGCTTGTATCAATTGCATAGCTAACATGCTGGCTTGATGAGGTATAACCATATTTATATCTTTCATACTGATATTTGCGGAAGACAAAGCATCTTCCACCATTTTAAACAGAGTCTTTGCCGCAACTTTATAGATACTTCTGCCGTTCATGTCAAACAAAAAAGCGCTTCTGTTGTCTTTGTGATACTTATCTGCAGGAAAACCAACCGTTCCGCCTCTTACTCTGGCAAACTCCAAACCTTCCGGGAAAGTATCAAGTCCGTATGAGAGCATTTTGGATGTTTCTGCGTTTTGCGTTTTATTTACAATCGCAGCCACAGCTACATCGCCAAAAAGCGACGCGCTCTCTTTTTGCTCCCAATTCAACGCAAGAGAAGAGTGCTCTGAAGTAATAATAAGAACATTTTTATACCTTCCGCTGCTTACCATGCAAATTGCGCTGTCCAGCGCCGTTACAAAACTGAGGCAGGTTGAATCCACGTCAAAACAACCCATTTTATGCGTTGCACCAAGCTCCCTTTTGTAAAAAGAGGCTGTACAAGGTATGGGCTGAAATTTACTTGCGGATGCGGAGATTAGACAATCCACATCTTCCAAGCGCAGATTAGCGTTTTTTAAAGCGTCCTGCGCCGCCCAAGCACCTGCTTGTATCATATTTTCCGACGAAAAATACGGTCTCTCTTTTACACCCGTGTGCTGCTCTATCCATCCGGACGGCAAATTGTGTATGTCCTCAAGTTCTGACGAAGAAACTCTGTTTTTGGGTATATAAGCGCCCAAAGAGTCTATTTTGGTATTAAGCATCAAGCCTCCTGTTATTTTGTATATTCTAAATGCAAATAACATTTAATATTTAAAATATTTTGTTATTATTGCATAAATTTATTGAAGTTGTTTTATTAAAACGAGTTTAGTTATTTTTTGTCAAAATAAATTTATTATTTAGTTCCATATAATATCCTGAATTTGTCATTTATATTTTTATAGATTATTATAATATTTTCTAACTATATCAACAAATTTTATTTGTTTTATAGCTTAATGTGGTATTCATGTATCATTTTTAAGGTAGTGCGGTCAGCTAAAGATATTATAATGAAAATTTTGATTGAAATTCACGTCGGTTGTCAATACTCGCCGTATTAACACGAAAAATTTGATATTAATAAATATATGACGAGACGCATTTGAAAGTTTTTAAAATGATTAAAGTTTGGTGATTTTGAATGGCGGACAGAGAGGGATTCGAACCCTCGAAGCCCGATTAAGACTTGCACCCTTAGCAGGGGTGTGGTTTCAGCCAACTCACCCATCTGTCCAACAAATAAAAGCAGGAGTTGGATTAT
>JAITEH010000087.1 GCA_031282125.1 Campylobacteraceae bacterium | reverse complement strand
GCTTGAAAAGCCTCTGTTATCTGGTCATATTTCACAAGCGTGATTTCGGGGTGATTTTTTGTGAAGTAAACATCTGCCGTAGTGCCTCTGATGACGATAAGTTTTTTGCCTTTTAACTGTTTGATGTCCGTTATAAGCTCATTCTCTTTGGATACTACACCGATAGCCGTTTTAAAATACGGATTTGCAAAATCAACCCTTTTTTTGCGCTCGTCCGTTACCGTGAAGTTCGCAAATACTATATCGACTCTGCCGCTTTCAAGTATCTCAACTCTTGCCGCAGGTTCGACCAATATGTACTCTACCTTATTCTCATCGCCCAAAAGCTCTTTTGCCAAACGCTTTACAAAATAGATATCGTAACCTTGATTTTTACCGTTAGCATCTATATAACCAAAAGGCGGCTTGTCGCTGAAGACCGCAACTCTCAAAACCCCACGCGCTTTAATCGCCTCTATGGAAGAGGGATTCAAATCCGCACCGTACGAAAAGCCTAAAGCTAAAACCATTAGAAGTAAAACTCTAATCAACTTAACCATTTTTTTCTCCTTTTAAAGAATTATCAAAATTAAATCGGCTCAAAAAGCGTTTTGCGCGTTCACTTTTTGGATTGTCAAAAAACAGTTTCGGCAGATTTTCCTCGACTATTTTCCCCTCATCCATAAATAGAACTCTGTCCGCCACAGCCTTTGCAAATGCCATCTCATGCGTAACTATTATCATAGTCATGCCCATGTTTGCAAGCTCCAGCAGACAATCCAACACTTCTCTTGCCACTTCAGGATCCAAAGAAGCCGTAACTTCGTCAAAAAGCATGATTTTAGGATTCATGCAAAGCGCGCGCACTATCGCAACGCGCTGTTTTTGACCGCCTGAGAGCTGCCTTGGATAAGCCTCTTTTTTCTCTTCCAGTCCAACTCTTTTAAGTAACGCCAGAGCCTTCTCTTCGGCATCTTTTCTCTTTACTTTTTGCACTTTCAGAGGACCTAACAAAATATTGTCCAAAATGTTCATGTGCGGGAAAAGGTCGTAGCTTTGAAAAACCATACCGATTTGCTGACGCACAAGATTCCATTTTGTATTTTTGCCGTTTATCTTTTTACCTTCAAATACAATATCACCTCCTTGTATCTCTTCAAGACCGTTTATACATCTAAGAAGCGTGCTTTTACCGCATCCTGAAGGTCCGACTATGACCAACACTTCCCCTTTGTCAATTTTGAGATTTATATCATGCAAAATCTCGGACGAATCAAACTTTTTGTAAAGATGATCTATTTTAAGTAAATGTGACAAAGTTTCTCCTCTACTGCCATTTTTTCTCAAGCCGTTTTGAAGCAAGAGATATCGGATAGCAGATGATAAAATACAGAAAAAATACAAATCCGTAAACCCAAAATGCCGCGAGCGGATTTGTAAGAACATTGTATTCTATGATCTGCTGTCCGATTTTCAGCACCTCAACAACCGTTATCAAAGCAACCAAAGGCGTTGTTTTTATCATTCTTGTGACAAGATTCATGGCTGAGGGTATCAGTCTTCTCAAAGCCTGCGGTATGATGATATAAACATAAATCTGCCATCTGTTCAAGCCAAGAGCCAATGCGCTTTGCCTTTGATGAAGCGGCAAAGATGTGACGGCGGCTCTCACCAAATCGCTCATTTCAGCGCTCCCCCAGATAGTAAAGACTATGATTCCCGTCACTTCGCCGCTCCATGAGATGCCGATAACTCTCGCCGCCCCGTAATAAAATACAAACAGCCAGACTATGAGAGGTATTATCCTCACGCACTCAAGGTAGATTTTGCAAAGGGCTTTTAGTATGCGGCTTTTGCTTGAGGCGAAAATGCCTATTATCGTTCCCAAAAATATCGAGAGCGAGACCGACACGAGGGCTATCCTCACAGTTACCCAAAGCCCGCCCAAGAGCCTTTGCATGTTGATACCCTCAAACAAGATATCAATTCCCAAAAGCTGCATACTTTATCCTTTTTTCTAAAAACCAGATGGCAAACGATATCGGCACCAATACGATAAGATACGAAATGACAAGCATCAAAAGCGCTTCGTCCGTAGCGTAATAGACAGATATCAAATCTTTCGCCGTCGCTACCAAATCCGTTATGGAGATGATGCTCACGACGGACGTCTCTTTCAAAAGAAAAATCATATTTGCTCCGATGGCGGGGAAAGATATCATGAGAGCTTGAGGAAGTATGATGTAGGCTATCAACTGCAATCTGCTTAAGCCTATGCTAAGTCCCGATTCAAGCTGTATCTTTTCGACCGCTTCAAGTCCTCCCCTGAAAGCCTCCGCCATGTAACTTCCGCCCAAAAACGCCAAAGCCGCCACCGCGCAGATATGTGCCTCGATTTTCAATCCGAAATGCAAGAAAAAGAGTTGTATCAAAAGCGGCGTATTTCGCGAAATCTCTATATAAACCTTGACAAAAAAACTCAAATATCTTACTTTGAAATACAAAACCAAACTGCAAAAAAGCCCGATTATGAGCGATAAAGTAACTGCGCAAAAAGCAAGATAGAGCGTATAGCATGCAGCTTTTGCATAAAGCGGGATACTTGCAATCATCAACTCATAATCCATATTTTTGCTCTTTACCTTAAAATATCGCGCCAAAAGCGTCTTAGTTTTGAAACTATACTAAATATATCCATAAACTAAACTAAAGCGCGAGAAAAATCTTT
>JAITEH010000077.1 GCA_031282125.1 Campylobacteraceae bacterium | reverse complement strand
CTTTTTATCATCATTCCCCGTTTATCAGTTTATTCATCAACTCTTTAACGCTTATAATCTCTTTAAGTTTATATCCGTTTGCACCCGTAAAAAAAAGTCCCGTCTCTGCTTTGCCTGCCCATGCGTCCGCAAGACGGTCAGCTATGCAATACCCAACCTCTTTTGCCTCTTTGCCTCTTTGGCATGGAGTTACGCAATTGCTGATACATTTGATAGGAGGTCCTTCTCTTCTGTCCACAAGTTTTATGAGATTGGTTCTTACGCCTCTTGCTGGATATCCTACGGGTGATTTTAGAAGTTGTATATCCTCTTTTTTGGCGTCAACAATCACTTTTTTAAATACTTCGTCTGCGTCGCATTCATGAGTACCGATAAAACGCGTCGCCATCTGTACGCCGTTGGCGCCCAAAGAGAAAACTTTGTCTATATCGTTTTTGTCCCAAATGCCGCCTGCCGCGATAAGCGGGAAATCGCCCCACTCTTTTATCTCGTCTTTTACTGGTCCGATTAGATTTTCAAGCTGATACTCTTCCATGGCGCACTGCTCATACGTAAAGCCTTGGTGTCCGCCGCTTAAAGGGCCTTCAAGCACAACGGCGTCAGGTATGCGGTTATATCGCTGTGTCCAACGCTTACAGATAATCTTTAACGCTTTTGCGCTGGAGACTATCGGTACGAGAGCTATATGCGGGAAATTTTTTGTAAGTTCGGGCAGATTTGTAGGCAGACCAGCCCCTGAAATAATAATATCTATACCGCTTTTGCAAGCGTCCACTACTACTCTGCTGTAGTCATTGATAGCACACATTATATTTACGCCAAGCGGTTTGGAAGCGCATATTTTGCGTGCGTTTTTGACTATCTCTTTTAACGCCTCGAATGAGTATGCGTTATGAGTCTCATACGGACGGGAGTTGATGATTTTCTCTGCAAAACGCATATTTTGATAATATCCCGTTCCTATCGCGCTTATAACGCCAAGTCCGCCCTCTTTGCTTACCGTACCCGCAAGTCTGTCCCAACTGACGCCGATACCCATGCCGCCCTGCACTATCGGGAATTTTATGGTGTATTGTCCTATTTTTAGTGAATCCATCATGTTACCTTTAATTTTGCAAATTTGCGTTTGCCTACTTGGAGTATATACTCGCCGCCTGTGAGTTGTAACTGTTCGTCGCTTATTTTACCTTGATTCAACTTCGCAGCCCCTGAGGCTATATCGCGTCTGGCTTGTGAAGTGGATGGAGAGAGTTTACAGTCCACAAGAGCTTTTGCTATCCAAACGGGAGCATTTAAGCTAAACTCTTCCATATCGCTTGGCAAATCGTTTTGTTTGTGGATTTTGTCAAACTCCTCTTTTGCCGCATTTGCCGCGCTTTGAGAGTGAAAACGCGACGTTATTTCGATGCCAAGCTCCTCTTTTATCTGTTTTGGATGAAGAGAGCCGTTCTTTACGCCCTCTTTCAAAGCATCTATTTCGCTTATGCTTTTGGAGCTTAAGAGTTCGTAATATCTCCACATGAGCTCATCGCTTATGCTAAGTATTTTGGCAAACATTGAGTTTGGCTCGTCTGTTACGCCGATGTAATTTCCAAGCGATTTACTCATCTTATTTACGCCGTCCAATCCTTCTAGCAGCGGCATCATAACAACCGCCTGCTCTTTTCCAGCGCCGTAAACTCTTTGCAATTGGCGTCCCATGAGGAGGTTAAACTTCTGGTCTGTTCCACCCATCTCTATATCGCATTTTAGTGCAACGCTGTCATAGCCTTGCAGCAGCGGATATATAAATTCGCTGATAGATATCGGCGTTTGGGAGCGGTAACGTTTTTCAAAATCCTCTCTTTCAAGCATTCTTGCTACGCTAAAAGTCGTTGTAAGTTCGACTAATCCCGCCGTTCCAAGCTCATTTAGCCATTTGGAGTTAAATACTATCTGTGTTTTTGTCTTGTCCAATACCTTATAAACTTGCTCTTCGTAAGTTTTGGCGTTTTTCAAAACGCTCTCTTTGTCAAGCTTTTTTCTTGTTTCGTTTTTGCCTGTCGGGTCGCCTATCTGCGCCGTGAAATCGCCTATCAAAAACTGCACTATCGCGCCGTATTTTTGAAGCTGAGCCATTTTTTGCAAAAGCACCGTATGCCCTAAATGCAGATCAGGAGCAGTCGGGTCAAATCCTGCCTTTACATAGAAATTCTCACCTTTTTCAAAAAATGCCGCGACTAACGCCTCTATCCTCTCATGGTCTATTATCTCGGCAACTCCGCGCTTTATCTCTTCCAATGCTGTTTTTATATTCTCTTTCATTATCGCCCTTATCTTGTTTTGTACGCATCGTTTAAAGATACAAAATCCAACAGTTTGTACCGCTCTTTGATATTATCTCTCACCTGTTCAGGTCTGATATTTTCGGGGAGCTCTATGACCATCTTAAAATACTCTACAGCGCCGTCTTCGGCTTTGTTTAACTCTATAGTCTGCAAATTTACCTGCATTTTCACTAAAAATGCCAAAAATGCTGCCAATGAGCCGCGCTTGTTTTCGATACTGACAAGCATTTTGTATTGTCCCGGCGCATCTCTTGTCCATTTGACAAATATCATCGGCTCTTTTGTCTCCATCAATTTTGCGGCGCGTTCACACATTTTGTGATGGACTATCACATCTGCTTTTTTCACAAATCCTATGATGTCGTCGCCTCTTTTTGGATGACAGCAGTAGTCGAAAGTGACGGAATTTACATTTTGATTTGAGTAAACGACTATATTTTCAAATTTTTGCTTTTTTACTTGATATTTGTTGCGATTCAAAAACGGCAAAATCACCTTTTCGCCTATCGGATATTTTTTCAGAGCATTTACAACGTCTTGCAGATATATCGAATCCGTAGCGGCTTTGTCTATTTTCTTGTCAAGTCTCTCTTTTTTGAGCCATGTCAAAAGCCTGCTCTCTTTCGTGTTGAAAATCCCAAGCAATATATCTATCGCCACACGGTAATTTATCTCTCTTACTTTTTGGCGGCACGCCTGCATGATGGCTGTTCTTGCTTTTCCTGTTTTGACGCTGTTGACCCAACTGCACCTATATATCGGCTCTTCGCTTGTTATGATGCGCACTATATCGCCGTTTTTAAGCTCCGTTAAAAGCGGCGCTTTTTGTCTGTTTACAAACGCTTCTTTTGCATGAGAGCCTATCTGCGTGTGTATCTCGTACGCAAAATCCAATACCGTCGCGCCGCGCGAAAGCGTAAAAATATCGCCTTTTGGCGAAAAAACAGCTATATCTTCGCTGTACAGATAGCTGTCTTTGGCAAATTCGTAAAATTCCGCCGCATCGCCGCTCTCGCCCTCTTTGCTTTTTATCTCATTGAGCCAATCAAGCTTTGGATTGATACCGCCCGAGTATTTATATTTCCAATGAGCCGCGACGCCAAACTCCGCGACATTATGCATATCCAAAGTGCGGATTTGCGCTTCTATGATTGATTTGTCGTCAAATATCGTCGTATGAATCGTCTGATAACCGTTGTCTTTTGGTATCGCGACATAGTCTTTAAAACGTGAAATGATGGGATTGAAATATTGGTGCAAAAGCCCCAAAGCTTTATAACAGTCAAGCGTCTCTTTCGTGATAATCCTAATCGCTAAAAGGTCTAAAACTTCCTCGATACTGATACCTTTGCGCTGCATTTTGATGTATATGGAGTAGTGGTGTTTGATCCTCTTCTCAAGCTCATAATCGCCGTCGCTGAAACCGTTTTGCTGTAAAAGCGTATTTATCTTGTCCAAAAAGAGATTTAGTCTTAGCTGAAACTGCTGTTTATGCTCTACCAGATATTCGTCTATTTTTTTGTACTCTTCGGGCATGATATAATAAAAGCTGTAATCTTCAAGATAGTTTTTTATAGATGAGATGCCAAGCCTGTGAGCTATGGGAGCGTAAACCACGAGTGTCTCTTCGGCTATTCTTTTTTGTTTATTCGGAGGAAGCGCGCTTAGGGTCATCATATTGTGGAGTCTGTCGCAAAGCTTGATGACCAAAACCCTCACGTCGCTTATGGAGGCTACCAGCATTTTGCGAAAATTCATAGCCGAACTCATGAGCTTTTCACCCGAGCTTGACGGAGCCAATTTATCTTCTCTTATCGTCATGATTTTAGTCAGCCCATCCACAAGATTGGCAGCGTCTTGCCCGAACATTTGCGCTACTTCTTCTGTGGTAGTTTCGGTATCTTCCACCACGTCATGCAGTAAAGCCGTTATGACCATAG
The DNA here is from genome assembly GCA_031282125.1 of Campylobacteraceae bacterium. Taxonomy (GTDB): domain Bacteria; phylum Campylobacterota; class Campylobacteria; order Campylobacterales; family Campylobacteraceae; genus JAIRKW01. The sequence goes on along the minus strand of JAITEH010000077.1, from coordinate 1,612 downwards.
TCTCATCGCCGCCGTATCTTGCCACGATAGCCGATACCAAAAGCGGATGTATCACATACGGTTCGCCGCTTTTTCTAAACTGCCCTTCATGCTGTTTGACTGCAAGCTCTATGGCTTTTTGGATATTATCACGCTGCCCTTTGAACTCGCTAAAAAGTATATTTTTCGCCTCTTCTATATTTTTGCAGGCGCCGATTTTTTTTAGCAGTTCGTCAAGGCTGTCTAGTATATGATCGCCCATTTGATTATGAGTTTTTTTCCTCTATATTTTCAAGAGATATTTTGCCTTCGGATATCTCCAGCAAAGCTATATCTACTGGTTTTAAACCCTGCGTATTCTCCACAAGCGGTTTTGCGCCGACGGAGATTTGTTCAGACCTTTTTGAGACAAGGACTGCTAATTTGTATCTGTCATCGCCTGTAGCTTTTAGGGCTCTTGCGGTTATTTGTTCACTTCTCATGTGTATCCTTTTTAAAAATTTATTTGACTATAGAACAGGCGGAATAATCGCCGTTTATAATAGAAAGTAGATTGCCTTTATTGAGCATATTAAAAACTACAATAGGCAGATTGTTATCTTTTGCAAGCGCTATGGAAGTATCGTCCATCACTTTGATATCGTCGCTCATGGCGCATTCGTAACTAAGAGTATTGAGTTTTTTAGCATTTTGAAATTTATTTGGATCTTTGTCGTAAATACCGTCCACTTTCGTAGCTTTGATAATCATATCGGCATTAATCTCTATAGCTCTCAAAGTAGCCGCCGTATCGGTCGTAAAAAACGGATTTCCCGTACCTGAGGCAAATATCACTACGCGGTTTTTTTCTAAATGCCTTGTAGCTCTTCGCACGATGAATGTCTCGCATATCTGCTCCATTTTTATCGCGCTTTGCACTCTTACATCGACGCCGTTGCTCTCCAAAGCTTCCTGCATTGCGATAGAATTTATCACAGTGGCAAGCATGCCCATGTAGTCGCCGCTTGTGCGTTTGATGATGCCGCCTTTTGCAGCGCTAACGCCTCTTATGATGTTTCCGCCGCCTATTACAATGCCTACTTCGATGTTATGTTCTACCAAAGAGCGGATTTCGCCTGCAATGTATTTTAATATATCGCTGTCGATACCAAAACCGCAGCCGCCTGCAAGCGCTTCGCCTGAAAATTTTACCAAAACACGTTTGCGTTTTGTCTCTTCCATTATGGATTCTCCTATTGAGCCTATAAAAAAACGCGATATTGTACTTAAATAGTACTTAAAAGAAGGTGAGAGCCGTCAAAGACGCCTCCTCACGTATTTTTTATTAATGCAAAAAATGCCGTACTTCAGTAAAATACAAAGCGATTCCATGCTCGTCTGCCGCTTGTATCACTTCATCGTCTCTTATACTTCCGCCTGGTTCTATTATCGATTTTACGCCCGCACTTGCCGCCGCGTCTATACTGTCCCTAAACGGGAAAAACGCTTCGCTTGCAAGAGCTGCGCCCGTTACGTCAAGTCCCATATCTTTGGCTTTCAAAAGCGCTGATTTGGCAGCGTCCACTCTGCTCGTCATTCCCATGCCGATAGCCACCATAACGCTGTTTTTCACATAAACCACGCAGTTTGATTT
>JAITEH010000052.1 GCA_031282125.1 Campylobacteraceae bacterium | reverse complement strand
GCTCTGCCTACTTCGGCTTTACCGCCCGAACCCAAGCCTCTCGTCGTTCTTTCTCCAATCTGGATTTTGACGGACGCTAATGAATTTTCAAGCGCTTGAGCGTCGGTATTGGCAGCTATCAAATCAATACCTTTCATATTGTCTTTGACCATATGATTGATCATATTGCCTCCGCCTCCGCCAACGCCTATGACTTTTATCTTTGCGCCATAGACCTGTTTGGACTCTTCTACCTTAAAATTACTCATCAACTCCCCTTTAAAATAGTTGTGTTAAGCGGTGCCACAAACTTTTAAAAAACACCGCGACTCTGTTTGGTTTTTTTTCTATATCCGATAAATTTGAGGGTTTTAGATTGTCGTCTAAGCGCAAATCCTCTCCGCTAAATATATCGTCTCCATCTTCGTCAGGCTGTAAAACATTAATGTTTTTGCCATCTTCAAGTATCTCATTTTTATATCTTAGTTTTTTATTCGAATCAATCTCATAAGGTGTAAAATATCCGCTTCCGTAAAGCACCAAGCCCACCGCAGTTGAAAATCCTGGGTCTCTTAATATCTCGAAAAGCCCCTCCATCTCTTTTGGTTTTGCCATTCTTACAGGCATGTTAAAAATAGCCGCCGCCAATTCTCTCAATCCTTCAAGCTTCGTCATGCCGCCCGTCAATACAAGTCCAGCGCCTATTTTGTCTTTAAAACCGCTTTTGTTTAGCGAGTTGGAAAGTATCGCCAAAGTCTCTTCAACTCTTGCATATATTACATTTGAGACCATCTCCAAAGATACTTCATGGGTGGAGTGCTCATCTCCGATAATCGGCAGTTTTATCAATTCGCTTGAGATATTTTTCAAAGAGCCGTATTTGATTTTGGTCTCTTCGGCTGAGTGTATCGGCGTGTGCAGTGCCATAGATATATCGTTTGTTATATTTGCCGAACCAACGCCCAAAAAGTCGTTATATCGTATGGAATTTCCTACATGTATAGCCATGTTGCATGTAGCGCCGCCCAAATCTATGATGACAACTCCAAGCTCTTTTTCGTCTCTGCTGAGCGCGGCTATACTTGAAGCATAGCTGTTTAATACGAGATTGTCTATCTCGATGCCTGCGAGCTTAACGGCTTTTTTGAGATTTATCAAAGATGATCTTTGCACGGTGATGATATGTACCTGCACTTCGAGCCTACCGCCGTTCATGCCAAGCGGATCTTCTATAAAAGACTGGTCATCTACTATAAAATTATAAGGAAGTACATGCAGCTTCTCATGCTCTTGCGGTATCGTAGCGTTAGCGTTATAATCAGCCATCTGCATAGCGCGGTTTATCTCTTTGATGCCTATATCGCGGTTAGGGATATTGACAACGCCGCTGCTATCCATGCTTTTAACATAAGCGCCAGATATAGATACGATGACTCTCTCAAACTGCATTCCTGCCGCTCTTTTAGCTTCACTGATAGCAGTTTTGATGGACTTTGAAGCGAGGTCGATATTTGTGATAATCCCCCTCTTCAAACCTTGAGATTTTGCGACGCCTACACCAAGTATCTTTGTGTCGTCCAAACCACTTTTTTGAGCGATGATAGCGCAAATTTTGGTTGTACCTATGTCAATACCTAAAATTGTCATAGACATTATCCTTTTTAATACTTCTCAATTTTATATTTTGCTCTGAGCGTATCGATAAGTTTTTGCTGTATCTCATTCTGTCTGATCCTTCTCATTGCATTATCAAGATTCAAATCATTCTCTTTTAACTTATCGCCGCTTGGCAATTTTTGCTCGGTTATATTGTATAGATAAGCCTTATCGCCCAATATCACATAGCCGTTTCTCTCTTTTGAGCTGAATACATTGTTTATAAGCTGTGCCGATTGTTGAGGCGTAAGTCCCGTGACATTGCTATCTCTTGCTACAAAGCCCAAATCTTTTCCTTTGAAAAGCTTAAGTCTCTCTTGTGATTTTTGAGCCAAAAGTTCAACTCTTTTGTTAGCTTTCAAAATCTCCAAAATTTGCGGTTTTGCCTCTTCGTAAGCTTTGGGGACAGGTAAAACTATGCTTGTCAGCTTCAGAACTTCCCATCCGTTATCTTTTTGGATAGGCTGTAAAGTCTCACCCTCTTTTAACGTAAGGAAAAAAGTTGTGTTGTATTCGCCGCTCGACTCTTTTACGGTTATGTTTTTATCTGCTGTTATATTTCCTTTTCTTAAAGCTATAGAAATTTTGTTAGCTTCTTTTTTTGCATTTTCAAATTTCAAAGCTTTTTCAACATCTTTTTTTGCCGTTTCGTAATCAACTATGCCGTCTTCCATATAAAAATATTTCGTCTCTTCATAATGAGCTTTGATATCGTCTTCGTTTAATTTGTCATTTGAAATCGGTACAAAAAGACTCTCAAAATTGTAAATTTTTTCTGTTAAAAAGTTGTTTTTTGATATATCCCAATATGACTTTGTCTCATTTTCGCTGATTTTAATCTCGCTGTCCTCGACCGTAACTGTAGCGACTGATAGTCTATCTTCCATGAACATTGCCGCGCCCAATATCTCTTTTTCCACTTCATTTACAGGGAAATTCATGATTATCGCGTAAAGCTTGTTTAACAATATCCCTTTTTTAAGCATCTCTTCGTAATCGGCAGGTTTGAGTCCAGACTGGCGCAGTACATTGCGGTAAACTTCTTTGCTGAATGTGCCGTTATTGTCATAGAAATTCTCATCGGCAGTTATAAATTCAACCACATCGCTGTCCAATGCCGCGATACCAAGCTCATCGGCAAAATTTAAAATCAAAGCTTCATTTATCAAACTCTCCAAAACAGCATCCTTAAGACCCATCTCTTCTGCCTGCTTTTCTGTCAGTTCGCCGTTGAAGTTTCTGACGCTGTAGTCATTGAAGTAATTTCCATAAGCTCTTAAAAACAGTTGTTTACTTACTGTGCGCTCGCCGACTTTGGCGACGGAAGATGATCTTACAAGGTTGAAATCATAAGCCCCCCAGCCTATAAATCCTGCTGCTACAAATGCGATAACGCTGATCCAAACAGTGACTATTAAATATTTTTTATGGCGTTGCATCCATGTAATCATAAAAGGTATCCTCTCAATAACAAACTAAATCTGTTAGATTGTACACTTAAAAGTGTTTAAAATAGCTTAAAATAGGCTTTTCTTTGGAGTTTTTGCTAAGAAAAGGTACTTTTTGTTAGTAATCTTTGTTAGCTTGTTTATTTTTTTGGTAAAACGCTACTGTTTTTCATCTGCCGCTAACAGTAAAACCCTGCATGTATTCTCTATCAAGGCGACATTTTTAGCCAAAGAGTGTATATCTCGGTCGTACGCAAAAATGCCATAACCTTTTATAACCATTATGTTAGTGTTTTTTTCCGCAAAATATCTGTATATCTCCACGTCCGCTCTTTCGTACCAATCCTCAAACCGTTTTGGGTCATAAATGTTTGTTTTGCCTATGAGCATGAGTCCAAAATAATCTTTGGGAATGATATTGTTGTGGTTTAGCGTATATGCGACGGTATATGGCGGCATCGCATAACAGGCATATTTGGCTTCGCTGATATTGGCGTATATGCTGAAGTGTATCTTGGCGTCTATACTCGCGTCATTCCATCGATAATCTTTTTTTGAGTACAGTTCTACCAGCGAATTTTCAGTAATCCTGTCGAAAATCGCATTTTTTTTATTGATGATAAATCTATCTTGTTCCGCCCTTGCCGATATGGAGCCGTGATAGATACCAAAAAAGTTTTTTCTGAACATGGAGAGTGAAATTTCGCTTAACTCGTTTACCAAATAACTTTGCATGACTATTCAACCTTTTTGAAAGCTAAATTGTGTATTATATCTCATAAATTATATACAAGAGGAAAAATTGTTGCAGATTCCGCACATACCTGTTATGTTAAATGAAGTAAAAACTATTTTTGAACCCATAAAAGACGGATATTTGATAGATTGCACGCTTGGTTACGGAGGTCACAGCAGCGCGCTTTTGAGTGAAAACAGCTCA
>JAITEH010000030.1 GCA_031282125.1 Campylobacteraceae bacterium | reverse complement strand
ATAAATATTGCATTATAGTAAAGTATCAAAATATTTTCGAAATTTTTCGTTTTAAAGAAAACTTTTGATAGACTTTTGATAGAATATCATTTTAAAACTTTACATTTGGAAACTTTAATGAAAAGAAAAGCGGTCTACGACTCGCCTTTCAGGCAATTTTTACTTATTATTCTTGCACTGTTTTTAAGAGAACTTAAGACTCGTTTCGGGCAGGTGCGTTTTGGTATCTTTTGGACGATAGCCGAACCAATGGTGCATATAGTCGTTTTGCTGCTCGTATTTGTTTTCATACGAAGCAGGATGATGCCGCAAGTGCCGTTTGAGCTTTTTTTGATAACGGGACTGATACCGTTTTTTCTCTTTAGACATATAGTAACAGGACTCATGACGAGTATAGACGCCAACAAATCGCTTTTTGCTTATACGCCTGTAAAACCGATAGATACTTATATCACGAGGACTATTTTGGAAACTGTTATCTATGTCGTGATATTTGCGATTATTATATTTGGTTTTTATTTTTGGGGCGGGATTGATGTGAGAGTGTCAAATCCTTTGGGGGTTTTGGCGGTATTTGTCATCATCATATGGATGGGTTTTTCATTTGGCGTTCTTGCAAGTATTTTGTACAATATCTTTCCTATAACAAAAATGGTAGTAAGCATCTTGATGCTGCCATTGTATTTCTTGTCGGCTATCATGTATCCGCTGTGGATAATACCAAGCCAGTACGTAGAATACCTCAAGTACAACCCCGTCTTGCATTTGATAGAGCTTTTCAGAACAAACTATTTTTCACATTACCCGCAGACTGACGGCATCAATATCATCTATCCTTTGAGCATAATTTTGTGCGTATTTTTCGTTGGGATGTATTTTTACCGCGTACGACGCTTTGCATTGGCGGCAAGATGATAAAGTTAGACAATCTCACCAAATCATACCCTTTGGAAAATGGACGATATTATGTATTTAAAAATTTGACGTTTGAGTTTCCTGAGGGCGCAAACATAGGACTCATCGGACCAAACGGAGCAGGTAAATCAACTCTCATGAATATCCTGGGCGGCACCGATATACCAGACAGCGGCAGAGTCATCACGGATAAATCCATATCGTGGCCTGTAGGTCTTGGCGGCGGTTTGCAGGGCTCTTTGAGCGCGCGGGATAATGTCAAATTTGTCGCGAGAGTTTACGGATTTACAGGTGAGAAAATGATAGAAAAAGTCAAATATGTGGAAGAGTTCGCCGAGATAGGCGAATTTTTCGACCAGCCTACGAAGACATACTCTTCGGGAATGAAATCAAGAATCACCTTCGGGCTTAGCATGGCTTTTGATTTTGATTACTACCTCATAGATGAAGCGGGCGCAGTCGGCGACGCTTCATTTAAAAAGAAAAGTTCGGCTGTGTATCAAGAAAAATTAAGCAAATCCAACGTTATAATCGTATCTCACAACATGGGCGAAATACGGTCTTTGTGCGACCATGTCATCGTTTTTAACGCGGGCAAAGCTGAAATTTTTGACAATGTGGAAGAGGGGATTAAAATGTATTCTGGCTTAAGAAGGTCGGCGTAATGAGCAAGCTGTCAAAATTTCGTAAAAATCCTCGCCTGTTTTTCAAAGACGCTTACCTCAAAAGAGCCGATAAAGTAGAGAAGTTAACAGATTTCGCTGAAGAAACGCGCCAATCTTTTATAAATGCTCATGAAGCGGGGGCATGGTTTGCCAGCAAAACTTTCATCGCTATTGTTGTTATCCCGTTTGCTCTTACTATTTTTTATTATCTTTTTTTCGCCGCAGACAGATATGTGAGCGAAAGTATCATCTCCGTAAGGCAGGCTAAAGAATCGTCCGTCACAGCAGGCGGGCTTGCCGCGCTTGTCGGGATAAATCCAAGCTCTAAAGAGGATATGTTGTATCTGAAAGAGTATATACACTCGCTTGATATGCTGAAAATTTTAGAAAAAGAGATAAATCTGCGAGAAATCTACGGCAAAAAGAAACTCGACTTTTTGTACCGCTTTTACGGTTTTTTGCCGCAGGAAGATTTTTTGGAGTATTATCAAAATAGAGTTGCGATAGTATATGACGACATGAGCGGGCTTTTGAAGATGAATATCGAAGCGTTCGCGCCGGAAGATGCGCACAATCTCTCAATGCTTATATTAAAGCACAGCGAGGATTTTGTCAATGAACTCTCTCATGCGATGTCTCGCAAACAGTTTGAATTTGCCGAGATAGAGTTTAAAAAATCAGAAGAGAGATTCAGTAAAGCCAAAGAGGCTCTTTTGGCTTTTCAAAATAGATACGGCGTCTTAGACCCAATAGAGCATGCGCAATCGCGCGCAGGCTTAGTGTGGGAATTTGAAGTGCAGCTTGCCAAAAAAGAGGCTGAACTATCAGCCATGACGTCATATCTGCAAGAGAGCGCACCTCAAGTTATAACGCTTAAAAATGAAATTGCCGCGCTGAGGGCTCAAATAGATAAAGGCGTGGATGGAGTTACCAAAAAGTCGGATAATGCGTCCAATGTTTTGGCTTCCGAATATCGAAATTTGGCTATAGAGGCGAGTTTTTCGGAGGAGCTTTACAAATTATCGCTTCAGGCGATAGAGCAGGCGCGCATAGAAAGTACAAAACAGATCAAATATCTATCCGTCATACAACAGCCCTCAGTACCCCAAAGCGCGAAATACCCGCGTGAAATCTACAATCTCATAACCATGCTCGTTGTTTTGTTTCTACTTTACGGCATAACGCAATTGATAAAAGCTACTATAGAGGATCACAAATACTAATGAAAAAGTTAATTTTACTGCCGCTTTTGGCTCTGTTTTGTTTCGCCGCGATAGATACCGGCTCGATAACTGTTATAGATAGTGACAGCAGTTCAAATACTGCAAGCGATATATTCGGCTCGCATCTATTTAGCGGAAATTTTGCCGAAGTTAAACAGCATATGTATAACCCTGACTATCGTCTCAATGTCGGCGATGTAGTGCTTTTGAAAATGTGGGGAGCTTTTGAGTATGATCAGGCTTTAGGCATTGACTCGCAGGGGAATATTTTTGTCCCAAAAGTTGGCGTGGTAAAACTTCTTGGCGTGCGAAATGCCGACATAGTCTCCGTCATAACAGGAGAGGTTAAAAAGATATATAAAGACAACGTCTTTGTCTATGCGGACATGGACGTGTATCAAAGCGTCTCTGTTTTTGTGACGGGTAATGTCAATAAACCAGGACTCTACGAGGGGCTAAGCTCTGACTCTTTACTGCAGTATCTTGATAAAGCCAAAGGCATTAATACGAAATACGGAAGTTTTAGAAAAATCACTATTTTAAGGAACAACCAACCGATTAGAAAGGTAGATTTGTATGATTTTTTGCTCAACGGAAGGATGGATTTTTTCGCGTTTAGAAGCGGCGACGTTATCCTTGTGGATAGTGTCGGCTCATACGTCAGCGCGCAGGGCGACGTATTAAGACCTTTTAGATTTGAAGCGACAGAGCCGTTCATGACGCTGAAAGATTTGGCCGGACTAAGCGGTATAAAACCCACAGCAACAAATGCCGTTGTAAAAAGCTATAGAATATATAACCGTTTAAATATCAATTTTTA
>JAITEH010000162.1 GCA_031282125.1 Campylobacteraceae bacterium | reverse complement strand
TGCCCGTCGATTTGGAGTCCGATAAAACCAAAGATTTTGTAAGTTAAGGCGTCCACCTTGCCGTAAAGCCAAAACAGTATGAAAACTACCGCCGCTATGGGCAAAAGCCAAAAAAGCCCCTGAAGTATATTCTCGATAAAATGCTTCAATACCGTTCTTTTTTCTTGCATATAAACTCCCGTATAGAATTAATTGTATTTTTTAAAAAATCGCCATTTTATTGATAAAACTTTAAACAATTTAATGATATTCTTAAATTTCTTATTTTTTTACTCTTTACAAGGAGCCCCTAATGTCTGTCGTCCGCATGCTAAAGGTCTTTATAGTGTCCATGTTTTTGGCTGTAAGTTTACCGCTTTTTGCGCAAAATGTAAATACGCCCCCAGATGAACGCTATAAGAACAAAGATTTTTATATCTTGGATACTTCAGAGATGAGTATCGAGGGTTCAAGCTCAATCGTTATAACTTTCTCAACGCCTATAGCTGAGGGTCAGGATTTGAACAAGATAATCGCCGTTTATAAACGCGATTGGTCAAATACCGTGGACGGTTCATGGGAGCTTTCCAAAAACAAACAGGAGATATATTTCAAATATTTAGACCCCGACACAAAATATATCGTCCATATAGAACAACCCTCAAAAATCAAAAACGCATTTGGCAAACAGTTAAGCAGCCTAGGCAGATACTCGGTCGAATTAGTCACCAAAAATCTGCAGCCGATAGTGGGTTTTGCCTCATCTTCATCTTTACTTCCGTCGGATTTCACGGACGGCATCGCGGTCGCGACTTTGAATATAAAAGAGGTTGATGTAGATTTTTACCTTGTCAATCCGCAGTCTTTGCCTGACGCTTTGGATATCCTCTTCAAAAAAACCTCGTCTTACACATACTCTTTGGAGAGATTTTTGAAAAACGGCGCGGAGCTTGTGTATTCGGGAAGATTTACTCTTAACGCTAGAAAAAATGTAAGAGAAAATGTACTGCTGCCGATAAAAAATATAAAAGAGTTAAAAAGCAACGGCATTTATATAGCCGTGTTAAAGAAGCTCGGCGAGTACTCTTCATACAGCATTCCGACGACTATTTTTACCGTTACGGATATCGGCGTCATAGCGCATAAAAACGAGAACGGCTATGATATTTTCACGCAAAATCTAACGGGCAGTGCGATGGCGGATGTCAACATCAAACTTTTAGATGAAAAAGGCAGAATTATCACCGAAGCAAAAACTAACATTAGAGGTTATCTGCATATAGGATATCTATCAAACGCAAATGTCCTGCTTGCCGAAAAAAATGGCAAAATCAGCTTTATCTATCTTAGCAAAGGCGCTTTGGATTTGGCTGATTTTGGCATCGCAGGGGTTAAAAATTTTGACAAAACGCTCTTTGCGTTTGGTCCGAGAGATTTGTATAGACCAGATGAGAAAGTGCTTGTAAACGCCGTGTTGAGAGACGCGGACGGCAAACGCGTAACACAGCAGCCTATAAAAGTAGATGTTTTGCAAGCAGACAATAAAATAGCCAAGACGTTCACATGGCAGGGTAACGACGGATTTTATCAATACGAATACGCACTGCCCGACAACGCTCCTGTGGGCAATTGGAAATTCAGATTTGACCTTGGAGACGGCAACTACCGCTTTTATAACTTCAAAGTAGAAGACTTCATGCCTGAAAAAATGGCTCTGGAAGTAACCGTAAGCAACGAGCCGCTAAGTAAAACAAGCAATGCGGTTTTTGATGTGTATGGCAAATATCTATACGGAGCGAGCGCAGGCGGCAATAGACTAATCGGCGACATAAAAATGAGACCTTTAAGAAATGCACCCAGCTCTTTGCAAGGGTTTTATTTCGGCTCTTTAAAAGAGGAGGATTTGGACAGATATCTAAAATATATAGATACCACTTTGGATGAAGACGGAAAGGCGCGCATAGAGGTGGAAAACTCATGGGGAAGCATCAACTCACCCGTCAATGTTGTATTTGAAGCAAGCCTTTTAGAATCAGGCGGACGCCCTGTGACAAGAACTATAACGCAAGCCGTCTGGCCAAGCAAGGAACTTCCTGCGATAAAACCAAATTTTGGCGTAAAAAAAGTCTATAACTACAAAAATAGCAGATATGAAAACGAGTTTTCCGTAGATGAAGATTCGCGCGCAGAATTTGAAATCGTCTTTACCAACAAAAACGGCGAAAAACTTGCCAAAAATAACCTGAAAGTAACTCTCATAAAAGAGAGGCAGAATTACTACTGGTATTACGGCGATATGGGCTGGGGATATGACTACAGCGTCAAATATATCAACATGGAGAGTATCGAAGTATCGACCCAAAAAGGCAAAAGCGCAACCGTCGGATTTGACGTAGAGTGGGGGTCTTATATAGTTGAAGTTATGGATAAAGAGACGGGCGCGGTAAGCAGCGTGCGCTTTTACGCAGGATACAGATGGCAGGAGAGCGCTGGAGGCGAAACAAGACCCGAGCAGATAAAACTGAAAATTGACAAAGCAAGCTACAAAGCGGGCGAGATGGCAAGAGTTACTATCGACGCGCTTGAGAGCGGAAGCGGTTACCTAAGCGTCGAGACAAACGACGGCATTTTGTGGTGGCAGAATATACGCATAAATCAAAAAAATAACGTCATTCAAATACCTGTCAATAAAGAGTGGGCAAATCATGATATCTATATAACGGCAACTATCATCAAAGAGGGCAACAAAAACCTCCACATAACTCCAAAAAGAGCTGTGGGCTTACTGCATCTTCCGCTTTACAGAGACGATAGAAAGATTGACATAGCGCTGCAAATCCCTGACAAAATAGCCCCTAAAGAGAAAGTGAAAGTATTGCTCAAAGCCAATTTGACCGAAAAACAAAAAGGCAAAAAATTTACGGCTATCGTATCTGCGGTGGACAGCGGTATTTTGAGTATAACCGACTTCCAAACCCCAGACCCATTCGGTACATTTTTCGCTAAACGAGGCTGGAATGTAGATATATACGATGTGTACGGCAACCTCATAGAAGGCGGCGGCAAAAGCGCCTCTGTGAAGTTCGGCGGCGATGCGGCTCTTTCAAAATCAATGGGCAAAAAACCTCTTACAAAAATTCTGTTGGTCGCCATGCAGTCCAAACCCGTAACGCTTAACGAAAACGGCGAAGCTGAAGTTTGGTTTGATATCCCCGACTTCAACGGCGAACTTCGCTTCATGACGCAGGTTTGGAGCGACGAGGATTACGGCAGCAGCGAGCAAAAAGTCATCGCGGCTTCTCCTCTTGTGGTAGAGCTGAACCATCCGAGGTTTTTGGCAAGCGGAGACAAAAGCACTCTTGCGCTTGATTTGAACAACCTCTCAGGACTCAAGCAAAACCTCAAAGTAACCGTAACGGCTTTAGGATTTTTGGACGGTTCTAAAGAAGAGACGGTAACGCTTGACGATAAACAAAAAAAGGTCGTTTATATACCCATATCCGCTAAAAGCGGCTTTGGAAGCGGCACGGTAACGGTAAAAGTAACTGGAGACGGCAAATCTATAAAAAATGTAGAGAGAAGTTGGACTATAGGAGTTAGACCGCCCTACCCTGCGGCTTCTTTTAAACTATTTAAAGAGTTAAAGAAAGACGGCGTTATCAAACCAAGCGATTTTGAAGAGGGCTACAAAAACCTTGACGAAAGAGCGGTGGAGGCGAGCATATCCATAAGCTCCATGCCGCCTATAAATTTCGCGCAGGCGATAAGAGAGTTGTTCGCTTATCCTTACGGATGCGTAGAGCAGACTACAAGCGGCATATATCCGTCTATTTATACCTCATCCGACCAGCTTCAAGCTTTGGGCATCAGAACTTCAAACGATGAAGAGCGCAAGAAAAATGTAGAAAAAGGCATCACAAGACTGCTTGGCATGCAAAAATCAAGCGGCGGTTTTGGATTTTGGGATTCGGACTCTCATGAAGCGCATTGGGCGAGCGTTTATGTGACGGACTTTTTACTGCGAGCCAAACAGCAGGGGTATTATGTGCCGCAGGAGGCTTTAGGCAAAGCTATAGAAAGACTTCAATACTACATAAACAGCGGAAATATTGATTACGGCTACAGCGACAGTTTTGATTATACAAATTTCGCAGTTAAAAGCTATGCGGCGCTTGTATTGGCACGCGAACAAAAGGCAAATCTCGGAAACTTAAGACGGCTTTACGATTTGGCTGACGATAAGCAATCCTCTCTTGCCTTAGCCCAGCTTGGCATAGCGTTAAAGCTTGCGGGAGACAACGAACGAGCCGACAATCTTTTGAAAAAAGCCGTACTATTTAGTTCAAAATATGACGGATATTACTGGTACGGCAATTACGGAAGCAACGTGAGAGACATGGCTTTGGTACTATCTTTGCTGTACGAACACAACTTACTGCCTGAAAGCCGTGCCAAAATCGCTCTATCCTTGTCGGAACTCGTCAAATCCAAAGGATATTTCTCCACGCAGGATAGAAACGCTATATTTTTAGCGGGCAGACACTTCATGAATGCAAAAGAGTCCGCTTGGCAGGCAGTTATCGATGCAAACGGCAAAAAAGAGACGATAAAAGCAGGCGATAAAGCTTTTGCAAAAGCGTTGGATTTAACCGCGCTTAAAGCGATACAAAGCATCAAACACAGCGCCGATACGACGATATTTGCTACGATAGATATCACAGGCTATCCAAAATCCGCCCCAGCCGCCGTCTCAAACAATATAACAATCGAGAGATTTTACTATACGCTTGAGGGCAAAAGCACAACATTAAGCGAGCTAAAAAGCGGAGATTTGATAGTCGTAGCTTTGCAGGTAAAAACTGATCTTGAGAGAATTTCGGACGCGCTTGTGGTGGATCTGCTGCCCGCAGGTCTGGAGCTTGAAAATCAAAATTTAGGACACAGCAGCGTAAGTTTAAGCGACAGCGAAGCGTTAAAGACAAACAGAGATTTAGCGGACAGACTTGCCAAAACGTCTATACTCCATCAAGAGTTTAGAGATGACAGATATATAGCGGCTGTTGAAGTCGGCAGGTATGAGTCTGCTACGCTTGTGTATCTTGCGCGCGCAGTGAGCCCCGGCGTTTATACCGTTCCTTCCGCGTATGTAGAGTCCATGTACGCTCCTGAGATTTTTGCTATAGGAAAAGGCGCGAACAAACTTACGGTTAAATAACAAGGGGGTGTAAACCCCCTAAAACATGGATATCTTTTGAAAAAATTTCTAAAAATTTCTCTTTTCTTTCTTATCTTTACGCCGCTTGCGCTGTTTATACTGGACAAACTTTTCCCGCTGCCTTTAAAAGAGGCGCAAATGTCAAGGATAGTAGTCGCAAGCGACAATACTCCGCTTTGGAGGTTTGCCGATGAAGAGGGCGTATGGCGCTATCCTGTCGAGATTAAAGACGTATCGCCCGCTTACATAGAGGCTTTGCTTGGTTATGAAGACAGATGGTTTTACTATCATTTTGGTATCAATCCTCTCTCCATCATGCGAGCCGCCGCGCAAAATCTGTATGATGGCAAAATAGTCTCGGGGGCTAGCACTCTTACCATGCAAACGGCAAGGATA
>JAITEH010000113.1 GCA_031282125.1 Campylobacteraceae bacterium | reverse complement strand
AAGGCGCCTTCATATCCGCTGATAGAGTATCTATGCAGATGATGACGGTCAAAAATAGGAAATCCTATGCGTATCAGCGGGATTTTCGTATCGCGGTAAAGCTCTTTGCCGTAAACATTTCCTATCATGAAATCAACAGGCTCGGTAAATAAAAGGCTTCTTAAATGCCACAAATCCTTGCCAGACCAGATATGACACTCGTCTTTAAATGGGCTTTTTTCAATGAGGGCTTTCATCTCTTTTTCCCAATTTTTCCTTGGAGAGTTGTGGCACAAAATGTGCGTCGGAATCGAACCCATCTCTATCAAAAACGACACCATTCCAAGCAAAAAGTCAGGATCTCCCCAGATAGCAAATTTTTTGCCGTGCATGTAAGGATAGCTGTCCTGCATCGCGTCCACAAGCTGACCTCTTTGCAGTGCAAGCTCTTTTGGCACGCTTTTACCCGTAAGCTCGCTTAATTTCATCACAAAATTATCCGTTCCGCCAAGACCTATGGGATTTAGCGTGATATACTCCTGCCCCCAATCATTTTTGATAGTCTTGCCCGTAGAAACCGTAGAGTATTTCTGCAAAGATATCGTAGCTTTTGCCTTGTGCGCGGTTTTGGCTATGGCAAGAGGCGTACCGCCCGCATATAGCTTGTATTCGCCCGCAGGCGTATTCCACTGCTCTTCGTGGTCGCCTATCATATAAATCTTATCGCTGAACAAAGAGGCTATCTTCTTAATCTCTCTCAAACTTCCAAGATATGTCTCAAATCCCGGAATGATATTGATGCGCTCTTCGTCTGTCTCTTCTCTGCTGTCAGCGGGGTTTAACTCTTGCAAAATGGCATTCATCATATTGTCGTAGCCCGTTATGTGACTGCCTTGAAAAGATGGCGTATGGGCTGCTGGGATGAACGTATCGTCGAGTTTGCCCTCGGCGTCTTTCCTAGCGCCTATAATGAAAGCGTTAAGGTCGTCTCCTATAACTTCAGCCATACATGTAGTAGAGACAGCTATCATGTCGGGCTTGTACAGAGCTTTGCAGTTCAAAAGACCCTCTTTCATGTTTGCAAGTCCGCCGAAAACCGCAGCGCTTTCGCTCATGCTGTCGCTGACACATGGAGTTGGCTCTTTAAAATGTCTTGTAAAATAGCTCCTAAAATACGCCACGCATCCATGACTTCCATGAACATAAGGCATAGTGTTTTCAAAACCCAAAGCCACCATGACTGCGCCCAAAGGCTGACATGCTTTGGCTGGATTGACGGTGATATTCTCGCGGGCTAAATTTTTCTCTCTATACTCCCACGTTTTAGTCCACTCCACAATCTCTTCTACTTTTTGAGGATTGACGGCCAACGCCGAACTTTCAAACTCTTTTTTTCTTTTCAAAACCTCTTGATATTCGGGTTGTAAAAATAGTTTTTGTCCATCTACTATGTGATCTACGTCTTGCATGTTACACCTCCTCCTCTTTTTTCTCCCATGGGGCTTTTGTATGCGCCCAAACAGGCGAATTTAACGCCATATCCATGTCGCGCGCAAAAATCGCAAAAGCATCGTATCCGTGATAAGGGCCGCTGTAATCCCAAGAGTGCATCTGCCTAAAAGGCAAACCCATCTTTTGAAACACATACTTCTCTTTTACACCGCTTGCCACGAGGTCGGGCTTTAATTTTTTGACAAACTGCTCCAATTCGTATTCATTCGTATCGTCATATATCAAAGTAGCTCCCACCAGCTCATCTTTGGTTCTTTTATAATCGTCCCCGTGACCGAACTCGTATCCCGTTCCGATGACTCGCATACCCAAATCCTCATAAGCGCCGATAACGTGTCTTGGGCGAAGTCCTCCGACATACAGCATTACTTTTTTGCCCTCGAGTTTTGGCTTATATCTTGCTATGACCTCATCTGTCATTTTGGTGTATTTGGCTATCACTTCTTCAGCCTTTTTTTGTATGCTTTCGTCAAATTGAGCGGCTATCTTTCTAATGCTTTCGGTCGTTTTTGTAGGCCCGAAAAAGTTATATTCAATCCACGGGATGCCAAACTCCTGTTCCAAATGCCTTACGATATAGTTCATGCTTCTGTAGCAGTGCAAAAGATTCAGTTTAGCCTTAGGGCCTATGGCAAGCTCTTTATATGTAGCGTCCCCACTCCACTGCGCTATCACTCTTAAGCCCATCTCTTCAAGCAAAATCCTCGAACCCCAAGCGTCTCCGCCTATGTTGTAATCGCCGATTATCACTACGTCGTACGGCGTGCTTTCGAAGTCTTTCCTGTAAGATGTGTCGCCCAAAACCTCATCTCTTAACATATCGTTTGCGATGTGGTGACCCAAGCTTTGCGAAACGCCTCTAAAACCCTCGCATGAGACTGCGACAACGGGCTTGCTGCTCTCTTTTTTGTAAGCTCTTGCGACCGCTTGTATATCGTCTCCTATGAGTCCTATGGGGCACTCGCTTTGAACAGTTATACCGTTATTTAACGGGAAAAGAGAGTCTATCTCGGAAAGTGCGGCTTTTAGCTTTTTATCGCCGCCGAAGACTATATCTTTCTCATTATAATCGGTCGTGAAATTCATCGTAACAAAAGTATCTACGCCCGTTACTCCGACGTAGTAATTCCTTCTGCCCGCACGGCTATACTGTCCGCAGCCTATAGGGCCGTGAGAGATGTGCACCATATCTTTGACAGGCCCCCAAACAACGCCTTTGCTTCCCGCATACGCACAGCCTCTTTGGCTCATGACGCCCGGAACCGTCTGCTTGTTGCTTTTCGTCGAGTCGCACGCACCTTTCACACCCTCGGGCAAATCAACGCCAAGATGTTTTGCTCTGTCTTTCCCTGCTTTTTCGGGATACGCTTTAAGCACCTCTTCTATGGCGGCTCGCTGCAACTCTTCCAATACTTCCGTTGTCATTATAAATCCTTCTTTTTTGATTATGCGACTTTAACTCTGTACAGATTCATATCGTCAAGCTTTTTGCAAATCTGCGCCGTTTTCTCTCCGTCAACTGCTTTGCTTATTTCGCTGATTTGATACTTGTTGGTATAAAAAACCATTTTGTATTCGCCTTTGATTTCCGAATTTTTATAATAATCGACAAAAGCTGCAAACAAAAACGTTCCCTTTTCCACGCTGATAGTCTCGAGCTGTTTGCCCTCTCTTGTCTCGCTTGTAAGTTCGACCGTATTGTATGAAGAGAGGTCGCCCGCCCCCGATATGACCTTCTCCACGACTCTGCTAAATTCTATTTTATTTCCTTCGCTTGCAGGAAAATGATAACCGCAAATAAACATCTTTATCTCCTTATGCCGTAGCTTTTTTGCCGATAGCGTCTTCTTCTACCTCGTCTTCCAAACCATACTCCATCAACAATTTTTCCAAATCATCCATGGCAAGAGGTTTGGGGATAACCTTCAAATCATTCGCAATAATCTTTCTTGCAAGCTCTTTGTATTCGAATGCCTGATCCGAATGTTCGGCATACTCGACGACCGTCATACGGCGAAGTTCCGCGCGCTGGACGTGGTTGCTTCTTGGGACAAAGTGAATGAGCTGTGTGCCTATCTGCTCGGCTAGATTTTTTGCCAAATCATACTCTTTGTCGGTCATTCTGGCATTGCAGATGAGACCTGCAAGTCTGACGCCGCCCGTGTTTGCGTATTTTAAAATACCTTTTGAGATATTGTTCGCGGCATACATAGCCATCATTTCGCCCGACATTACTATGTAAATCTCTTGAGCTTTACCCTCGCGTATCGGCATGGCAAATCCGCCGCACACAACGTCTCCCAAAACATCGTAAGAGACAAAATCAAGTTCTTCGTTGTAAGCGCCCTCTTCTTCCAAAAAGTTGATAGCGGTGATAACGCCTCGTCCTGCGCAGCCAACTCCTGGCTCAGGTCCGCCGCTCTCCGTGCACATTATGTAACCATCGGTAATCGACGTATCGCTGGGGTCAAATTCCGCAGCTCCGGGCTTACACACATCGTCAAGCTCCAAATCCTCCACGCTTCCAACCTCTGAGGCTAATTGCATGATTGTGCACTGCGCCTTTTCATGCAAGATAAGTCTCGTAGAGTCAGCTTTGGGGTCGCAGCCGACAATCAATATCTTTTTGCCAAAATAGTGAGCCATCGCGGCAAGAGTGTTTTGCGAAGTGGTTGATTTACCGATTCCGCCTTTGCCGTAAAAAGCAATTTGTCTTAATGTAGCCATCTTTTTCTCCTTAAATATGTTTTCTCAAATATATACAT
>JAITEH010000071.1 GCA_031282125.1 Campylobacteraceae bacterium | reverse complement strand
ATAAAAGAGTATTATACTAAATATATTAAAGATTAAACTGCGAAAGGCTATAATGGCGCAAATTAATCTTAAAAGGAGAATTAGTGAAAATAGGTAAAATCATAGCAGCATCGCTTTTTGTTGCGGGTGCGGTTTCGTTTGCTTCCGCCGCTACTGCCGAGGTAAATTTTAAACGCTGTGTGGTGTGCCACGGAAAGAGCGCTGAAAAAGTTCCACCGGGCGGCACGATAATATCTGCTACACTTTCAAAAGATGAGCTTAAAAAAACGCTCAAAGCTTATAAAAACGACAAAGAGCACGGCGGCAAAATGAAAGCCACAATGCAGCTTCAAGTAAAACCTTTCAGCGAAGAGGATTTGGACGCATTAGCCGATTACATTTTTACGAATTTCCATATAGACGCAAAATAAATCTTGCCGACTGCTGTTAATCAGGCGGTCGGTAACCTTCTTTCTTTCTTTTCACAGCATCTTTTTTTCTTTTCTCAAGCATCGCGGCTTCATTTAGTTCATCCACGCCGTCGGAATGCACAGCGTCTAAAAACTTGCTTCTATCGTCAAACTGTCCCGTTTTTAAACCCCAAAGAAACGCAAAAACTCCAAATGCTCCCAAAAAAAGCGAAACGCCTATCATGCTAGCCAGCAATACGGTACTCATTTGTTCACTCCTTTATTTTTATTCTTAAAGCGTTTGCTACCACCACAAGCGAACTAAGCGACATCGAAAGCGCGGCAATGAGCGGCATGACAAAGCCGCTGACAGCCAAAGGAATAGTTGTAGCGTTGTAAAGAATGGAAAAAGCGATGTTTTGTTTGACCGTTCTGTAAGTCTTTTTTGATATCAAAAACGCTTTTGCCAATGCGCTCAGGGAATCGCTCATCAAAACTATATCGCTTACATTCACAGCTATATCCGTTCCGCTTCCTAAAGATATGGCTATATCGCTTTTCGCCAAAGCTAAAGCGTCGTTTATGCCGTCTCCTGCCATAACGACTTTTTTACCCTGCGTTCTTAGATTTTCTATAAATTCTGCTTTTTGCTGCGGCAAAAGAGAGGCATGAAACTCTTTAATGTTTGTCAGCTCAGCCATTTCACGCGCGGCGTTTTCATTGTCTCCTGTTAGCATGACTACTTTGATGCCAAGCTCTTTTATCGCCTCTATCGCATTTTTGGCGTCGTTTCGCGGGATATCTTTCAAGATAAAATGCGCGCAGATTTTATCGTCGATGGCAAACAGATAGTTTGTCGCCTCTTTTTCTTCACATTCAAATCCATACTCCATCAAAAGTCTGCTGTTTCCGCCGATGATGCGCCTGCCTTTAAAACTTGCCTCAACGCCCTTGGCTTCGAGCATTTTTATATTTGTAAGCGCAATCTCTTTTGGGCTATTTTCAAAGCTCTCCAGATATTTTGCTATGCCTTTGCTGATGGGGTGCAAAGAGCTTTTCACAAGCGAATATAAAATATCTATATCAAACTCTCCAAATTTTTCCATTTTAACGACTTCAGGTTTGCCAAGCGTGATGGTGCCCGTCTTGTCAAGTACCAAAACATCGCATTTTGCAAGGCTTTCCAAAAATTTAGTCTCTTTAAAGAGTACCCCTTTTTTCGCCGCCGCGCCAAGTCCCACAAGAGTGCTCACAGGCGTGGCAAGCCCAAGCGCGCACGGACAGGCTATGACGACAACGGAGATAGCTATAATCAACGCTTCGTTAAAACCGCTGACATACCACCAGAAAAAAAGCGTGATAAAAGCGATGCTCAAAATAGTTGTTGAAAATTTGCGCGATATTTGATTTGCCAACTGTTCTATATGCGGCTTTTTACTCATGGCATCTTCCAATAAAGCAGTTATTTTGCTCACGGTAGAATCTTGTGCTTTTGCTTCTGCTCTGTACAATATAACGCTGTCAAGGCAGATTGTGCCGCTTATGATTTTACTGCCTTTGCTTTTTAGTACGGGGATACTCTCGCCGCTTAAACTTGCTTCGTCAAACGAGCCTTCCCCACTTACGCAAATGCCGTCTATGACGACTTTCTCTCCTGCTTTTAACTCTATCAAATCGCCCTTTTTAATACTCTCAACGCTGACAAATTTTTTCTCGTCCCCATCTACCAAAAGAACTTCTGTGGGCAGCATGCCAGCTATCGAATCTAACGTATCGACAGCCTTTTTTTTCATCAAAACTTCCAAAAATTTCCCTGCAAAGACAAATGTGATTATCATGGTAACAGAGTCAAAATAGGGCTCTCCAACGCCGCTTAACATAGCGTAAAGCGAGTACGTGTATGTCAAAGACGAGCCAGAAGCTATGAGCAGATCCATCGTTACAAAGCCGTTTTTGATACCATAATATGCGCTTTTGAAAAATATAGAACCAGTAAAAAAAAGCGTTGGGGTTGCAAGCAAAAATTCGGCAAATGTGAGAATATTTTTCGCATTTTGTTCGATTCCGAAAAAATAACCGTAGTATTGAGCTATGGCTATCCACATGATATTCATGACGGCAAATATACCAAAGGCAAGGCGCGCGTAATAATCGCGTCTTTGCGCATTTGCATGAGTTTCTTGAAGCTTCGAATCATACGGATAAGCGTTGTAGCCTATGCTTCTTATGGCTTCTATGATGCTTGAAAGAGAGATTATTTCAGGATCCCAGATGATTTTAGCTTTGTTGTTTGCCTGCGAAATGTGCGCCTCTATAACGCCGTCTAATTTATGCAAAATCTTTTCATTCAGCCATACGCAAGCCGCGCAGTGAATACCCGAGACTATAAGAGAGACTTCGCAAAATCCGTCTTTTTCTCTTATGTATTTCTCTTTAAATCCGTCGAGGTCAAATTTTTTCGTATCGTCAAGGATGGTTTTGGGCGGTTCGAGCGAAGTTTTGCCGCGCCTGTCGTAAAATCCTTCCAAACCCTCGTTTTTCAAAAGATGATATACGCCCTGACACCCTTTGCAGCAAAAATATCTGTCATC
>JAITEH010000050.1 GCA_031282125.1 Campylobacteraceae bacterium | reverse complement strand
TTGCTATCACATTAAACGAATAAAAGAAAGTGTTTTTATATCAATCCGTGAAGCCAGATTTTTGCAGTTTTTTTAACGCCTTCGAGATTGTCCGAAGCAAGCAGTTTTAGCGTTGTGGCGCTGGCCTTTGGCAGTAGATGGCATTTGGTTTGCAGATACTCTACTATCGCGTCGCCCGAATGGATAAGAGTGCTTTTGGGAAAATAGTTTTGGATAGCTTTGGCTATCAGTGGAAAGTGTGTACAGCCAAGTATCACGGCGTCCGGATTTTGCTTTATGCCGCCAAAATAGTGCTCAATCGCGCTTTCCAGCACATCTCCTTCAAATAGCCCCTCTTCAACGATAGGCACGAACAGCGATGGAGAGAGCGAAAGGATATTTTCATACCCTTTTTTTATCAAAAGTTTCTCGTATTGACCGCTTGCTATCGTAGCTTTTGTCCCCAAAACAAGTATGGATGAGCGTTTGTCATGCAGAGCGTTTATCGCGGCTAAAACACCCGGTTCTATCACGCCGAATACTTCAAAAGAGGCATTTTTGCGGAGTTCTTCAAGAGCGTGCGCGCTTGCGGTATTGCATGCAACTATAAGCATATCTATATCAAAACTTTTTAAAAATTCAAGCGCTTCAAGCGAGTATTTGATAATGGTTTTTGCATCTTTTGTGCCGTAAGGAACGTGCGCCGTGTCGCCAAAATAGACTATCTCATCAAACAGTCTATGCTCAATCAAGCTTTTTGTGACGGTAAGTCCCCCGACTCCGCTGTCAAAAACGCCCACTCTCATGCAAATGCCTCTATATAATATTTTTTCATAAGATTGCCCGCCGACGGTGTGATAATCTTATCAGCCTTCATTCATTATGGCTAAAAGCTCTTCGTTGTCTTTGGTTTTTAACATTTTAGAGTACAAAAATTTCAAAGCCTCTATATCTTCCATCTGACTTATAGCGCCTCTGATTGCCCACACTTTTTGAAGCACGTCTGGATTTACCAAAAGCTCCTCTTTTCTTGTGCCTGATTTGATGATATTGATAGCTGGGTATATTCTTCTATCCGAGATATTTCTATCAAGTACTATTTCGCTGTTGCCGGTACCTTTGAACTCTTCAAATATAACCTCGTCCATGCGGCTTCCCGTATCTATCAAAGCAGTCGCTATGATAGTAAGGCTTCCGCCGTTTTCTATATTTCTCGCCGCGCCAAAAAATCTTTTCGGTTTATGCAAGGCATTTGCGTCAACGCCGCCGCTCAAAACTTTTCCGCTTGATGGAGTTACGGTATTGTAAGCGCGCGCTAAACGCGTGATGGAATCCAGCAAAATAATGACGTCTTTACCCATCTCCACGCCTCTTTTTGCTTTTTCGATGACAAGTTCTGCTACGCGCACATGGTTTGACGCGGGCAAGTCAAAAGTGGAGCTAAATACTTCGCCTTTTACACAGCGCTGCATATCCGTAACCTCTTCTGGTCTTTCATCTACCAAAAGGACTATGAGTTCGGATTCGGGGTGATTTTGAGCGATTCCATGAGCAAGCTCTTTCATGAGTTCTGTTTTTCCGCTTCTTGGAGGCGCTACGATGAGTCCTCTTTGTCCTTTGCCGATTGGCGTAAACAGGTCTAAAACGCGGCCTGTTAATTTTAAGGAGTTGTATTCGAGTTTGATTTTTTGAGTCGGAAAAAGCGGGGTTAAGTTATCAAAAAGCGGACGGCTTTTCGAGTCTTGCATCGGAAGATAGTTGATAGCTTCAATCTTTAAAAGCGCGTAATATCTCTCTTGATCTTTTGGCGGACGTACTTGTCCCGTTACTATATCTCCCGTTCTTAGGGCAAATTTTCTTATTTGGGTGCTGCTTACATAAGCGTCGTTTGCGCTGTCTGATAGATTTGAGTCTGTCGCTCTTAAAAACCCGTAACCCTCATTTGAAATCTCTAAAATACCTGTTAAAAGTATAAATCCGCCTTTGCTTGTTTGGGATTTTAGTATCTCAAACATCAAATCCTGACGCTTTAATTCGCTTGGATTTTCCACTCCTATACTGAAGGCTATTTCGAGCAGTTTAGTGAGTGGCAAAACTCTCAAATCTTCTATTTTGTAGCCATCTACAGGAATGTGCGTGCGGTTTTTTCCGTTGGAATATTTTAATTCCCTATCGGAATTTTGCTGCGTTGGTAAATTCTCGTCCATAAATCCTCTTTAGTGAAATATATCAATGAAGGTAAACATTAAAACTGTTGTGAAGTTAATTCAAATTCAAAGAGGTAATTTTATACTAATTTTTGCTTGATTGTCAAGTTATGCAGCGAAATTGATATAAAAAATGACTGCATAAAAGAGTGTAAGAGCCATTTTTAAAGAAAAATTTAGCGGTATGTCGCGCTCTATCATTTGTGCGAATATCCCAAGCGGTTTTACTTTTACAATCCTGTCCAGAAGCATGAGCTTCAAGATGATGTCAAAAGCTTTGATGATAATCAATCCCGCGATTAAAAATGAGAAATTGTTAAGGTATATCGCCGCAAAAATAGCCGCGTAAAACGACGGGTGCATGCACAAAAAACGCACTATGCCTCTTTCGTAAAGTCCCAATAGATTTGTTATGTAAACGCTTAGCGTGTCGCCTTTTTGCGTATAAAACAGTTCGAACAGTTCGCAAATAATATAAATAACAAAAATTGATTGAAAATCCATG
>JAITEH010000008.1 GCA_031282125.1 Campylobacteraceae bacterium | reverse complement strand
GGTTCGGCATTTAGGAGCGATGTTAATAGGAAACCCCATATGTACAAGACATATAGGGTTCGTGTTTGAAAAAAAACTTTCATTTAATTATGGAATAAGTTTAAAATCAACTCTTCTATTTTTGCCCCAGCACTCTTTTGAAGAGCTTGTGCAGGCAGGATTGCTCTCGCCATAGCTTACTATATTTACTCTGTTTTCTGGAACGCCGTTGGCTACAAGTTCGTCTTTAACTGCTTTAGCTCTCTTAAGACCAAGAGCATAGTTGTACTCATCAGTACCCCACTCATCGCAGTTACCTTCAACCTTAATATTCAACCCCGCGGCATCAGTACCAGTAAATAAGTTAGCGTTGTTTCTGACAGCGTCAAGCTCGCTTGATTTAACACTAAATTGATCGAAATCAAAATAAATGCTTCTCGCAGCGCCTTCCAATCTTGTAATCAAATCCAATACGTTTGAGTCATTAACAGTGATTGTAGGAGCATTGCTTGCTTTCGTATCAACATATTCGCCGCTTGCATCAACTTGAGCCTTGTCAGTACAACCGCTCAATAAAAACAGTGCTGCTGCAGCACACATAAGTAACTTTTTACTCATAACTTCTTACCACCTTTATAAGGAAATTTCTGTAATTCTACCATAATTTTATTAAAAATTACCAATCTAATGACTGTATTTTTCCTACATGTATAGGAAAATGGAAACTTTTATTGACGCTTAGCCTTACAATACCCAGCGCGCTTTCATTTGTATAGTCTTTTATGAACAGTACGCTGCCTCCATCCTGCGAGAAACGAGGAAAGAGATTTTTGCCTGTGGCTGTGAGCTGTCTTATAAAATCAGTCTTTGTCGAAATGAGGTAGAGGTTAAATACCTGCTGACCAAATTCGCTTGCTTTATCGCGTCCTGAGTAAACTATATAGTGTTTGTAGGTCGAAGCCGAAGAGTTGTTTTTGCCGTGATAAACCATCTGCTCAACTCTATCTTCTTTTAACGCTTTTGAAAATATATTTGGATATCCAAGCCTGTCGGATACAAAAACCACTCTTGTGTCGTCATCTACAAAACTTCCGCTTACATCGACGCCGCGGTAATTTGTAATCCTAAGCAGCGATTTGCTTCTCAAATCATACATGAATATATCGGCTTGTTCGTCAGGCGCCATTGTTAAAAGCAGTTTGTTCTCATCGCTGCTCACGTCGGATACTATAAGCATTCCATCGCCGCTTATAATCTCTTCTCTTTGACCGCTCATGATAGAAACTTTATAAATCACAGGTCTTTTACCGCTGTTTGAAGTGTAATAAAAGCTGTTTTGCTCTTTATCTGCCCATTTGGGGAATATATTAAGTCCGCCCTTTACGATAGTTTGCTGAAAGGTAAGCGTATAGTCTGCTATAACTATTTCACTCTCTCCTGGGGCTGTATTTTTAGAGAAGACAATATATCTATTCATCCAATCCACAGGCTCTTGTTTTGTGTCTTTGACTACGCTCATTATAATAGAGTGCGCTACAAAGGGATAGTGGCTTGCTTTGGATATTTTAAAGCTTCTATCGCTTATGACGCTGCCGCTTCTTGTATTGATGAGTTTTGTATTTACCGATATAGAGTCGTCTAACTCCTCGGTGACTTTATATCGCAGTATAACGTCTGTTTTTGTATCTATGCCGTATCCTACGCGGTTGCTGTCGTCCCATCCTGAAACGCCGTAAACTTCATTGATACTATAATATGTAGTGATTTTCAAGTCTGCTATAAGAAGTTTAAAAATATTATTTCTTAAAAGACTGCTCACACCCGAACTACTTGCGTCTTGCAACTGAATAACAGGCAATTTATCCATAGTTTTGACTATCTCTATGGTAGCGTCGCCAGCCGCAAACAAGCTTGTAAAACCTAAAATAATCGCAAAAATTACTTTTTTCATTTCCTACTCCATCTCATCTTTAAATATTGTGTTAAATTTAAAAACCCCTTCGCCCTCATAAGGCGGAAAAACTTCAACCTTCATCTCTTCCAAAAAGCTTTTTAACTTTTCATTAAAATCGCTATTATACGACAAAGATACTATCGAATAGCTAAAATCTCCGTTATTATCTATTGTTATTTCTACCTGTGCATGCATGCCCGATACAGTGTAGATAGTAGCGCTCCATTTTTCAAGCAGCATATCCTGAATTTTGCCTATAAAAGGGTCGTATATACCTGAGCTTGACGAAGTAACTGTAAGCGTGCTTTGTTGTTTAAATGTTAACTTATCAAGAAGTTTACTCGCGTTGTTTGATTGATTTTCCTGACCGTCAAGTCTGCTTGGCGTTGATACTTTTGAACCGACTTTTGTTAAGTTTTTTTCATCAACGGCGGCAAAAAGGTCTTGTATGCCCATTGTTTTTGTTTGTATAGTTGCGGGCGACGAGTTTTGTTTGACGACAGTTGTGGTTGAAGTTTTATCTTCTCCGCTTTGCTGTTTTCTATCGACCAAAATAATATCCAAAGAGTTTTCTCTTGCCGTAAAACGCTGCAAGATATCAGGCACGCTGCCGTACATGTGAGCTAAAGTTATGAAAAGCGCGGCATAAATTCCAAGCGAAACATAAAAGCCGATGATATAAAATCGTTTTTCAGCACTCATCAGCCGTTTGTTTCCAACGCTACCTTGAGAAAACCTGCGCTTTTTACAGCTTTCATCACCTGCATTACGTCATTGTATAAAAGCGCTCTGTCGGCTTTTATATAGATAGTCGTCTCTTTGCTGTATTTATTGGCTAACAGTATCATATTATCGGGGAAATTTTTCAATTCGAATTTATCTTTATTGATATAGACGAATTTACTTTTGTCTATTCTGATTTCAAGCGTTGGTATTTTGCTCATGTGGGCTGATTGCGAGCCGTCGGGGAGAGTGATATTTTCTTCAAATACCAATGTTGGCGTTGTAACCATCAAAATAGCAAGCAGCACGAGCATGATATCCACCAGTGGCGTGATATTTAATTCCGGTTTTTCATCCCAATCTATTGCCATACGGTTGCTGCTCTTTATTGTAATTTTGGTCGTTTAACATCAAGTCGATTTGTCGCCCTATATATGCCATGACGTCATAACCTTTTCGTTTTAATATAATATGAAAAGTGTATGCAGGGATAGCGACAAATATGCCGCCTGCCGTTGCCACCAAAGCTTCGCTGATTGCGGGGGCTATAATACCAAGACTTGCATTAGTGCTTTGTCCGAGTTTGCCGAATGTCTGCAAAATAGATACTACTGTGCCGAAAAGTCCTATAAAAGGCGAAGTAGAAGAGACGATGGAGAGCCATGAAAGCCCTGAAGTCACACTTTTTTCGGCTGCGTTTTTACATACGTTTAAAAAAGCAGGCGAATACTTTTGCGATGCGCATTTGGCTAAAATAGAGCTGTTTTTCGGTACTTTTGCTCCGAGCAGCATTTTTTCAAGAGAGTCTTGCTCTCTCTCTTTCCATGCTAAAAGGTAGAGGTTGCGGGATATGAAAATCGTAAAAGTGAGTATAAAATAAAACGAGAGCCACCCCAAAACAAACCATGTTATGGGGTGACTGCCTGCTAAATATGAAAATATCGCGCCCATGATTTAATATATCTTTTTTGACATAGAATCAACTTTTGCCATGGCAAGAGCGACATTTGAGTCGCTCATTCCTTGGATTAAGTTTCTTGCTTTTTCTAAAGACGCTGCTATTTCGCTCTCATTTTGTCCGCTTATGGAGACTGCTCCGTCTGCTAAAACAGTGATTTTTGTCTCTTCAACTTTTACAAATCCCCAATTTATCGCGATAGCTTCTTTTTTGCCGCTCTCAAGCTCTATATCTATGACGCCGACTTTTAAAGAAGTTAATAACGCGGCGTGGCTTGGTAAAACTCCAAACTCGCCTTCGCTTCCCGGAAATGTTACCGATTTTACATTGCCTGAAAAGATGAGCCCTTCAGGAGTAACAATTTCTAAATTTGTTGTATTCATAACAAAACCTTCTTAGGCTTGAGCTTTTATTTTTTCAGCTTTTGCAACAGCCTCATCAATATTGCCTACCATGTAAAATGCATTTTCAGGTAAATCGTCGTATTTTCCTTCTATAATGCCCTTAAATCCTGCGATTGACTCTTCCAATGTTACGTATTTGCCTGCGCTTCCTGTGAATACTTCGGCTACGAAAAACGGTTGAGACAAAAATCTCTCTATTTTTCTTGCGCGGTCAACTACTAGTTTGTCCTCTTCGCTAAGCTCATCCATACCCAAAATAGCGATAATATCCTGCAAATCTTTATATTTTTGCAAAATCGCCTGCACGCCGCGCGCAATTTTATAATGCTCTTCGCCTATGATTTGCGGGTCAAGCACTCTTGATGTAGAATCAAGCGGGTCAACGGCAGGGTATATTCCCTTTTCTGCGATGCTTCTGCTCAAAACCGTTTTTGCGTCCAAGTGCGAGAAAACAGTTGCGGGAGCAGGGTCGGTCAAGTCGTCCGCAGGGACGTAAATCGCTTGAACGGAAGTGATAGAACCTTTTTTGGTTGATGTGATTCTCTCTTGAAATCTTCCCATTTCGCTTGCAAGGGTTGGCTGATAACCAACGGCTGATGGGATACGTCCAAGAAGAGCCGACATCTCTGAACCTGATTGTGAAAATCTAAAGATATTATCTATGAACATCAACACGTCAAGTCCCATCTCGTCTCTAAAGTATTCTGCTATCGTAAGACCTGTCAAGGCTACTCTGTTTCTTGCTCCCGGTGGCTCGTTCATCTGACCGTAGCAGAGGGCGACTTTGTCCAAAACGTTGGACTCTTTCATTTCATGATAAAGGTCATTTCCCTCTCTCGTTCTTTCGCCGACACCCGCAAATACGGAATAACCGCTGTGTTTAAATGCAACGTTGTGGATAAGCTCCATGATAATAACGGTCTTTCCAACGCCTGCGCCGCCAAATAGTCCTACTTTACCGCCTTTTGAATACGGAGCCAGCAAATCGACAACTTTGATACCTGTTTCAAATATTTCGGATTTTGTGCTCTGCTCTTCAAACGGAGGCGGGTCGCGGTGGATAGACCATCTATCTTTGCTCTCTATCTCTTCTTTGCCGTCAACAACGTCTCCGATAACGTTTATTATACGTCCTAGAACTTTCTCTCCTACGGGAACTCTGATAGGATTTCCCGTAGCTACAGCTTCAACGCCTCTGGTTAGACCCTCGGTCATATCCATAGCGATGGTTCTTACTCTTCCGTCGCCCAAATGTGCAGCGACTTCAAGCACAAGTTTTGCCGCTTTTCCTTCGACAGTATAATTTACTACAATCGCTTCATTGATTTTAGGCAGTTCATCTTTGAAATCTACATCTACTACCGGACCTAAAATCTGGCTAACAACTCCACTCATAGAATATTTCTCCTTATATTACTTAACTCAATTATTTCATGGATTCCATACCGCTGATTATCTCGATAAGCTCAGTGGTAATGGACTCTTGCCTTGCTTTGTTATAAGCTATCGTCAGATGACGAACCCTCTCTTTTGCGTTATTTGTTGCATTATCCATAGCCTGCATTCTGGCGCTGTGTTCAGCCGCCAATGAGTCTATAAGCGCATAATACATATTGTATTCAAGATATTTTTTCATCAACTCTTCGACTATCTTTTTGTCGCTCTCGGCTTCTATCTCCAAAAGCGATTTTGATTCGTTGACTACTTGCACGCCGTCGCTTTTTGGGGTTTCCACAGGAAGTACGTCAACTATTTTAAGCTCTTGGGATATCATATTTAGATAACCGTTATGAACCAAAATGATTTTATCGGTCAGATTTTCAGAAAAGTCTTTAACCGCATCTTCTATGATTTCTTGCGATTTTTTATAATTCGGCGATGAAGACACGCCTATATATTTTTCCAAAAGCTCGATATCTTTAAATGAAAAATAGTCGATTCCTTTGCGTCCTACGGCGCGAAGTCTTACTTTTACATTAGCAGCTTTAAACTCATCCATCAGCCTTCTTACGGCTTTGATTGTCTGCACGTTAAAACCGCCGCAAAGTCCCTTATCGGCTGTTATAAATATAATATCTACAATTTTAGGCTCATTGTTCAGCTTAAAAAACTTGCTGTCTATGCTGCCTGCTTTGTATTGTGAAAGCTTATAAGAGATTTCAGAGAGCATTTCATTGATTTTGTTTGCATATACTCTGGACTGCCTTGCTACCTCTTCGGCTTTACGCAATTTGGCGGTAGATACAAGCTTCATGGCACGCGTTGTTTTTTGCGTGTTCTGAACGCTTTTTATCTTCCTTTTTATCTCTTTAAGATTTGACATGCTCTATCCTTTAACTGCAAAGGTAGTTTTGAAATCATTCAATGCTTTCTTTAAAGTATCTTCAATGTCTTTGTCAAGTACCTTTTTAGTTCTGATTTGCTCCAAAATATCAGGGTATTTTGCTTCGATGAACGGATATAGTTCATTTTCAAATTTACTGATATCGCTTGTTGCAACGTCGTCCAAAAATCCCTTTGCACCTGCATATATAATGACAACTTGTTTTTCAACTGCAAGAGGAGAGTATGGAGGCTGTTTCAAAAGCTCGACCATTCTTTGTCCGCGTTCAAGCTGTTTTCTGCTTGCTTCGTCCAAATCGCTCGCAAATTGCGCAAATGCTTGAAGCTCTCTGTATTGGGCAAGGTCAAGTCTAAGCGTGCCTGAAACTTGTTTTGTTGCTTTGATTTGAGCGGCGCCGCCGACTCTTGATACTGATAAGCCTACGTTAATAGCAGGGCGGATACCTGAATTGAACAAGTCCGTTTCAAGGAATATCTGACCGTCTGTTATAGATATAACGTTTGTAGGGATATATGCCGAAACGTCGCCCGCTTGCGTTTCTATGATAGGAAGCGCGGTCAATGAACCAGCTCCCAGTTCGTCGTTTAGTTTTGAAGCTCTTTCTAACAATCTTGAGTGAAGATAAAATACATCTCCAGGATATGCTTCGCGTCCCGGAGGTCTTCTTAAAATCAAAGACATTTCGCGGTAAGCGATAGCGTGTTTTGTCAAATCATCATAAATAATAAGCGCGTGGCGCGAATTATCTCTGAAGTATTCGCCCATCGTAACGCCCGCATACGGAGCAAGATATTGAAGTGCGGCGGAATCGCTTGCGCCCGCATTTACGATAATCGTATATTCCATAGCTCCATGCTCTTCAAGTTTTTTAACGACTTGCGCCACTGTCGATTGTTTTTGACCTACAGCTACATATATACAGATAACATTTTGTCCCTTTTGGTTGATAATGGTATCAACGGCAACTGTAGTTTTGCCTGTTTGTCTGTCGCCTATGATAAGCTCTCTTTGTCCGCGTCCAATCGGAACAAGCGCATCAATAGCTTTAAGACCTGTCTGTAAAGGCTCATGAACGGATTTTCTTGCCATAATGCCAGGAGCCTTCTCTTCGACAAATCTACTCTCTTTTGTCTCAATAGGTCCTTTTGCGTCGATAGGGTCGCCAAGCGAATTTACAACGCGTCCTATTAGAGAGTCGCCGACCGGAACTTGCAAAAGTCTGCCCAATCTTTTGACAGATGAACCCTCAAAAATACCGTCGCTTTTACCAAGAACAACGATTCCTGCGCTTGACTCTTCAAGGTTCAATGCCAATCCTCGTTCACCGTTCTCAAACTCTACCATTTCGCCTGCCATAATATTATTCAGTCCGTAAACATTTGCAACACCGTCGGCTACTGCTATAACCTTGCCTGTCTCTTCAACATTTACACTGAGATTAAAGTTATCAATTCTCTCTTTTATGATAGAGCTAATTTCGTCCGCTTTAATTTTAGTTGCCACTTTTATTACTCCTTAATTCTTTTTATATTGCTTTAAGTATGTGCTCGGTCATCTGAGCTTTTAATCTGTCAAGCGAGAAACTCGTCTCAACTCCAATATCGTCAATTTGGATTTTTATGCCCGAATAATTTGATTTGCATGTATCAAGATTAATCTGTGCGCCAAATTTTTCGCTGAAGCTTTTTTGCAAGCTCTCTACCTGCTTTTTATCTACATCAAAACCTGCATAAATTTTCCCGTTGAAACGGTTGTTTCTAAGAGATATTTGAAATTCCAACTCTTCGTATATCGCTTTTAAAAGTAAAAGTCTTTTGTTCTCTCCCAAAAGGCTTATGAAATTTACCAGCCTTTTGTCTTTGTTTTTCAAAAGTGAGAGTACAAAGTCAGTTTTATCTTTTTTGCTGATATCAGGAGTTGATAAAATCGTTGTAAATTTTGATGAAGCAAAAGCTTCGCTTAGATTTTTCAGCTCATTTACCAAATCAATCAAATCTGTAGCGTCAAATGATTCCAAAAGGGCTTTTACATATCTTTTTGCTATTTTCATTATGCTACCTTTTTAAGAATAATATTGATAAATTTATCTCTATCGATAGCGATAGACTCTTCGGTAAAAAGTTCACAGAGCACTTCGTTTACAACTGCGCGCACCATTTTGCGTCTTTCTATATCCATCTGTTCCTGATTGGTTTTTTCAAGATTTTCGAGCTCCAATACCAAATCCGATGAGATTTTGGCAAGCATCATTTTATTCTCTTTTTCAGATGTTACAAGGAGCGCTTTAGCATTTACTTTAGCTTCTTCAACTTTTTCCAAAGCTTCGGTTTTTTG
The DNA here is from genome assembly GCA_031282125.1 of Campylobacteraceae bacterium. Classification (GTDB taxonomy): domain Bacteria; phylum Campylobacterota; class Campylobacteria; order Campylobacterales; family Campylobacteraceae; genus JAIRKW01. The sequence goes on along the minus strand of JAITEH010000008.1, from coordinate 4,851 downwards.
CTTTTTGGACTCTTTTAGTTTGTCTTGAATGGCATTTAATCTATCTGCAATAGAATTTTTTCTGCTTTTGAAAAAGTTTTTGACAATATTTGCCAGCAAATAGTATAAAAGCCCTGCGAATAAAAGGAAGTTTACGGTTCTTGGAAATATATCCGTTTCACCGCCGCTGCCGCTTGCGAATACCAATACGGGAAAAGCAAATAATATAATATATCGTAACATACTCTTCTCCTATATCTTGCTAAGTTTAGCTTTAACAGCTTCTCTAAAGAGCGGCATTTGACTTTTCAAAGCGTTTTTGAGCTCAACTTTTTCACTCTCAAGCGTTTTGATAAATTCGCCGTATTCAGCCTCAAGCTTGCTTTTTTTTGCTTCAAGCTTTTTTTCAGCGTCTGCATGAGCGGAAGCTAAAAGCTCTATACGCTTAGATGCCACTTCATTTTTAGCGTCGAGTATGATTTGGTTTGCCTCTTCATAATAAACGCTGACATCATCGGCATTCTTAGCCGCACTCTCCAAATCTTTTTTGATTAAATTGTTTCTGTTATCAATGAAATCAAGCAGAGGTTTGTAGAGGATTTTGTTGAGAACAACAATCAGGGCCAAAAACAGCACTGCCGTTGAGAGCAACAACACAAGATTCATATCCAGCATAAAGTATTCTCCTTATTTTTATATGTGTAAGGTTAAAACCTCTTTTTTATACGCCACAAAGAAGAAGCGGATTAAAAGGTAGGATTGTACCATTTAAAACAAAAAAACTTTATTAAATTTACACGTAAAAATTATTCCCACTCTTTTATGCGCGCTAAAAAGTTCTCCATCTCTTTACTATTTTTAAAATTTATAGTCAAACTCTCTTTTGTTGCCTTGGCTTTTAGACCTATGTTGGCTATTTTATTTTGTATTGCCTGCAACGACGGATGTACTACCGCCGCTTCTTGGCGCTTTTTTTTCAATGATAAAGGATTTACTTTGAGCTGTTTGACGAGATTTTCCGTCTCTCTTACGCTTAATCTTTGACCCAAAATCGTATTTACTATCGTCTCTTCATCGATAGCGTCAAGTCCTACAATAACTTTTGCATGTCCTTGAGAGATTTTATTTTCCGCTATAAGCTGTTTGGTTCTGTCTGAGAGCGATAAAAGTCTTATGGTGTTTGTTATCTGCGCTCTGGATTTGTGTATGATTTCGGAAAGTCCGTCTTGCGTTATATTGTACTCGTCTATAAGTTCTTGATATGCGCGCCCAAGCTCTATGGGATTTAAATCTTCTCTTTGGATATTTTCGATAAGAGCTAATTCGCGAAGTTTTTCGGACTCATAATCTGCGATGATAGCTTTAATAGTCGTGAAACCTGCTATTTGGCTGGCGCGCATACGTCTCTCACCTGCCAAAAGCATGAAACCGTCGTCTTTTTTTATGACAAGTATAGGCTGTAAAAGTCCGTGTTTTTTGATGGAAGCCGCCAAATCTTTCAGCGCATCTTCTTTGAAAGTAAGTCTTGGCTGATATGGGTTTGGCTTAATTTTGTCTATATCTATCTCTTGCACTCTTGAGTTATCTTGTTGAAACTCTTGTTTGTAAGCCTCTTCCACGTCTTCGAAAATTGCGCTTAAACCTCTTCCTAATGCTTGTTTTGCCATACTGTTCCTAACCTGCCAAAATAGAATATGCGAGATCTTGATAAGCGATTGACCCCGGCGATTTATCGTCGTATAGTATTATCGGCTTGCCAAAACTTGGGGATTCTGCTAATTTTACATTTCGCGGGATCACCACAAGAGCTTCGCCGTTTTTATCTAAAAATAGTTTACTTTTAAAGTGCTGCTGTAAATCTGCTACGACTTGGCGGGAAAGATTGTTTTGAGTGGTAAACATTGTCGGTAAAAACCCTTTGATTTCAAGGGGCGGATTGATGGTTTTTTTGATAAGTTTTATAGTATTTAAAAGCTGTGCTAGACCCTCTAATGCGTAAAATTCGCACTGGATAGGAATGATAACCGAATCCGCCGCGCTAAGAGCATTTATAGTGATACTGCCAAGAGCTGGAGGCGAATCCACAAGGATAAAATCATAATCGTTTTTTATCTCATTGATAGCGTTTTTAAGTATAAGTTCACGTTCTTTTGTGTTATTGTCGTAAAACTCTTTCTCTATGCCCACAAGTCCTATGTTCGACGGAGCAAAAAAGAGGTTTTTAATATCTGTTTTAAGTAGTATTTGGGAGAGTTTTTTGCGTCCTATGAGAACATGGTAAATATTGAATTCATAATTATTGCGAAAACCAAGTCCAGTAGTGGCATTTGATTGAGGATCAATGTCTATAAGCAGTACTTTTTTGCCTGCCATAGCAAGTGCGGCAGATAGATTGATAGCAGTGGTAGTTTTGCCAACCCCACCTTTTTGGTTAGCTATAGTGATAACTTCGCTCATCTTAAACTATATACCTTTTTACCTTCTATCTCTATTGACCCGTCAGGGTTAAGTCTCGCTTGCGCCAGAGAGACCAACTTATCGCCTATATGGACGCAAAATTTTTGACTGAACTGAAATTCTAACTTATATTTACTAAAAATCTGCTTCCATGAGGGAAAATCTTGTAAAGAGGGGATAAAATCGTCCACAAGCTCTTTTGGCATTATCGCTATATCAAGCACGCCGTGCTCTTTGTTCGCGTGTTTAAGATTTATTCCTACGGAGAAGACAAAAAAGTTTTTTATTTTTGCACTGAGAGCTCCGCCGATTTTTTTATCGTCCAGATAAAAGTCGTTAGGCCATTTAAGCCGCACCAAAGAGCCTTTTCGTCTTAGAAGTTCGACTAAAAGCTGTGAAAAATAGATAGTCGTAGAAGCGTGCGGCAAGTCATCAGGCAGTAGATGAGCGGGCAGGGCGAAACTTAAAAAGAGATTTCCTTCATAACCTTGCCATGAGTTGCCTCTGCTTCCTATGCCGTCGTTTTGGATTTTTGCGTACAGCGCGAAAGGCTCTGATATATCGCCGTTTTTTACGGCATCGCACAGCCATGTATGAGTAGAATCTATCTCATCAATAAAATGTATCTCCAACGCTTATCCTTTTTCCGTTTATATACGAGAGGGCATCTATCTCTTGCTTTGAGGCGGCGGCTACGCGAGAGAGTTTTACATATCCGTCGGCGCATGTTACAAATACCTCTTTTTTGGTTATTTGCGCGATAATGCCAATACTAAGGTTATGATTTACCTCTTCGCACTCAAAAGATTTAAGTTTTAGCCCATTTGATAAAAAAACTCCCGGCCATGGCGTAAATGCGAGCAGTTTTTGTCTTAACTCCTTGCATGTGAGGCTAAAATCCACCTCTCCGTTCTCTTTTGATATTTTCGTAGTTTTTGAGCTAAGAGCGTCATTTTGTTTTACATGAAGTAGATTTTGATAAGAGCGGATAACTTTCAGCGTCAAATCCGCAGCCTTTTTTGAGAGCAAATCAAAAAGCGCGTCGGAGTTTAAATCTTTTATAAACACATAGCTAAACCCAAGCATTTCGCCCGTATCAAGACCTTCATTCATCTTCATCGCAGTAACGCCGCTGTAAATATCGTTATTTAGTATGGCTTGCTGGATAGGGCTGGCACCTCTGTATTTTGGAAGCAAGGATGCGTGGAGATTGATACATGGAGCTATTTGTAAGATAGACGAGGGCAGTATCTTCCCGTACGCCGCGACAATTATAAAATCAGGCTTTAATGATGCGATATGCTCTGCTGTGGCGCTGTTTTTTATACTCTCTGGCTGAAAAATGTCTAATTTTAGATTGTTATCATGGACAAATTGCTTTATATGAGGAGCGTTTAAGGCTTGCCCGCGTCCTGATTTTTTGTCTGGCTGTGTGAAAAGCGCGCAAACTTCTATATCGCCAGCTTCAACTAAAGCTTTTAAAATGGTCGTCGCATAAGATGGAGTACCCATGAAGACTATGCGCAGTTTTTTCATGCCGCAAGCCTTAGAGTTTTTTTGGAGCAAACAGCGTTCCGCCGCTGTGTTTACCTTCTAAAACAAAATTTTTGACATCGCTTAAATCAAATCCGTTTGCCAAAAACATTGAGCGGTTGTTTTTGAGTAAAAAGTCAGCCGCTTTTAGTTTTGTTACGATACCGCCTGTGCTAAATTTTGAGCCGACATTTATATTTTGACACAGTTTACTCTCATCTATCTTATCTACATGTAGTATCAATTTTGCGTTTTTATCCTCTTTTGGGTCGGCGTCATAGTATCCGTTGATGTCGGATAAGATTACCAGTAAATCAGCGTCAAAAAAGTGCGCGGCGTATGCGGACAATTGATCATTGTCTCCAAATACAAGCTCTTCGACTGCTGTGGAGTCATTTTCGTTTATTATAGGCAGGATGTTGTTTTTCAAAAGCGTATTTACTGCATCGCGCGCCGCCTGCGTTCGCTTTCTTGAGTCAAAATCGTCAGATACTAATAAAATCTGCGCTCCGAATTTGCCGTGTTTTTGTAAAAATTCATTGTAGTATTGCACAAGATAAGGCTGTCCGATTGCGGCCAAGGCTTGCTTGTTGGAGACGATTTTTTTGTCTAATTTTATCTTTGAAAATCCAGTTGCAACTGCGCCCGAACTTACTAAAATAACCTCATGTTTGTCCATAACAAGCGATAAAAATTCGACAAGTTTTTCAAATCTTGAAGTACATAGTTTCCCGTCGTCGGCCGCTATAATATGCGTTCCTACTTTAATCACTATGCGTTTTTTCATCTTTTGCCTCTTTTAAAATAGTGCTTAGTGCGAAAATCAATGCTTTAATGTTAAAATTTGTCGCCGAAGAGATAGGAAATATAAAATTCGCTTCA
>JAITEH010000159.1 GCA_031282125.1 Campylobacteraceae bacterium | reverse complement strand
GCAGTCAAACAATCCAAATCATGGATATGATAATCGCCGTTTCTGTGCGCCAAGCCTTCCTCTTTTGAGTAAATCTTATCAAGCCAGTAGTTGGCGATGACTTTTCCTGCGGTGTTATTGATAAGTCCTGCGTTTGAATATCCTGTATTTGAGTTGGCTTTTATGCGCCAGTCATGTCCGCTTATGTACTCTTCTATAGTCTGCGTGGAGTTGATGTAAGTCGTATCTTCCGAAAGACCGAATATATGTTCGCGCTGCATTTTGTGCGTATGGCGGTATATCATGAAAGAGCGCATCACGTCAAAATATCGCGCGCGGTATAACTCCTGCTCTATCATATCTTGGATATCTTCGACAGCTGCGATGCGTTTTGTTTTTAAACGCTCCGTGAGATTCAAAAAGACATTGTGGTCGTAAGTTACATTTTCGCTTTTAAAAGCTTTTCGTATGGCGTCTTCTATTTTGTATGGGAAAAACTCTTGTGTCGTTCCGTCGCGTTTGAGTATTGTTGAGAGCATGCAACACCTTCTGAGGAGTTTTTTAGATCTAAAAATTATACATCAAAGAGTTAAATCATCATTAAAAATTTTATATTACTTTTCTATCTTTAAAGGCATAATTTTCTTACCGTTTGAATCGGAAAATTCCGACAAAAACGGTACTATAATATCTCGCGTATCAACAACTGCGGCGTCACAAGTCCTCTAAAACTATTTTTTGAAACATTGAAAAGTATATCTATGGTATCGCCGCTTTTAATCTCATGCTCAAAATTATAATACAAAGCCTCTATCGTCTTATCGCCGCACTGCAAGATAAGCTTTTTGTGCCGTCCGTCTTTGCCTATAAGTCTGTCTATTTTGACTTTTGTGTCGCGCAGGATAAACGTTGGTTTGGGATTTTTCTGTCCGTAAGGCTCGTAATCTTCCAAAATTTCCAGCAACTCAAAATCTATAGCCTCAGGCTCTATCTCGCCAAGACTCTCATCATGCGCCGCGCACTCTTTTATATTCAAATCTTTCGCGCTCTCATTTATCTGTTTTTTAAACAGTTCCAGATTTTCTTTCAAAAGCAGCACGCCTGCCGCCCCAAAATGCCCGCCAAATCCAAGCAGCAGATCAGATTGTTTTGAGATTAAAGATAGTATATCAACGCCCGCGATACTTCTGGCGCTCCCTTTGGCTTCCGCGCCTTTCATCGAAAATACGATAGATGGTTTTTTAAATCTTTTCACAAGTCTTGAAGCGACTATCCCCACGACTCCCTCATGCCACTCTTCGCCCCAGACTACAATAACATTATCATCTTCATTAACAAACTCCAAAGAGGCTTCAAGGAGTATCCTCTCTTCCTCTTTTCTGCGCTCGTTTATCTCTACTATCTCTTCAAGTCTGGCAAGCGCGTCTCTTTTTGATTTGGAACGCAAAAACATGTATGAAAACAGCGCGTCTTCCATGCGTCCAGAGCTGTTCAAAAGCGGTGAAATCAGATAGGAGATATCTTCGCTTCCGAAATGCTCTTTTTTGAAAACCTCTTTTATCGCCGCAAAAGCGGGACGCTCCGAGTGGTTTAAAAGCTTCAGACCGTTTTTTACCATCGTGCGGTTTATATCTTTCAAATCCACCATATCAGCGATAATAGCAACGCACAATAAATCCATGAACTCCCCGAGATTGTACTCGTATCCGCAAATCTCTTTTATCGCCGCCGCCAAATACCATGCGACTTGCGCGCCGCAGATTTCGCTGTTTGGAAAATGGCAATCTGATTGTTTGGGATTTACGATAGCGTATGCGTCGGGAAGCAGCGGAGGCGGAGTGTGGTGGTCTGTGATGATGAGGTCTATCCCGCGCTCTTTGCAGATTCTGGCCGCTTCAACGGACGAGATGCCGTTGTCCACAGTTATGATAACGTCTGCTTCTACTCTGTCTAAGATTTGAGAATTTAAGCCGTATCCATCCACAAAACGGTTTGGTATCTCTACATCATAATCTATCTCAAAATCATCAAAAAATTTGCTCAAAATCACTAAAGATACCACGCCGTCCACATCATAATCGCCCACTATGACGATTTTCTCTTTTTTGTCTATCGCCTCTTTTATGCGTGCGGCGGCCTTTTGCATATCTTTGAATGTAAACGGCTGAGGAATGAGCGAAAGCTTCGTATGAGCGTCTTCCTCAAACCGTTTTTGCAGTATCTCTTTGATCATCTCTTTGGTAAGCTTAGTCATGATGCGCCTGCTTTTCGGATATTTTTGTTATTATCTCTTTCGAAAATCTTAGTCTGCGGCTGTTTTTACAACTCATTTTTATGCTTGATAGAGGCTTTGACAAATGCCAAAATTACTTTATTTGGATTTGTAAGGCGCGAAGTAAATTCAGGGTGAAACTGAACTCCCAAAAACCATGGGTGGTTTTTAAGTTCCATAGCCTCTATAAGTCCGCCGCTCTCTCCAGAGACGACAAAACCTCTCTCTTCAGCTTGCTTTCTATATTTTGGATTAGCCTCGTAGCGGTGGCGATGGCGCTCTTTTATATGTTCTTCGCCGTTATAAATCTCTCTTAAGAGCGAACCCTCTTTTGTATCGCATTTGTAGCAACCAAGCCTCATGGTGCCGCCAAGCGGACTTTGGAACGTCCTTACCTGCTTCAATCCAGAACTGTCATTAAACTCATCTATCAGATAGATAATCGGATTTTTGCAATTTTGGTCAAACTCCGTAGAGTTAGCGTCTTCTATCTTCAAAACATTGCGGCAAAACTCTATCAAAGCCAGCTGCATGCCAAGACAGATACCAAGATATGGTATTTGATTTTCTCTTGCGTATTTTATAGCGCGCATTTTGCCTTCAATGCCCCTTGCGCCAAAACCGCCAGGCACCAAAATACCGTCCACATCATTAAGAATCTTTTCCGCACTCTCTTCTTCGATAGACTCGCTGTCCACCCATTTGAGATTTACTTTGGCGTCTGAATTCGCCCCTGCATGGATGAAAGACTCGGTCAAAGATTTGTACGACTCTTTTAGGTCCAGATATTTCCCGACAAACGCTATGGTAACCTCGTCTTTTGGCGCGATAACTCTTTTGACCAAAGTATTCCAAACCTCCATGTCAGGCTCTTTTTTGATAATATCCAAAGCGTCAGTTATCGGCGTTAAAATATCTTGTTTCAAAAAATTCAAAGGCACTTGATAGATAGTTGGAGCGTCCACTGATTCGATAATGCTGTTTTTATCCACGCCGCATGAGAATGCAAGCTTGTTTTTGAGCTCTTTTGGAAGCGGCATTTCTGTGCGGCAGATGAGCATATCGGGCGTGATACCGATACGTCTTAACTCTTGAACGGAGTGCTGTGTGGGTTTGGTTTTGAGCTCTCCCGCTACTTTTATGTATGGAATGAGCGTCAAATGAATATTATAAGCTCTCTTTCTGCCAACTTCGTTTCTAAGCGCTCTTATGGCCTCCAAAAACGGCAGCCCCTCTATATCGCCCACCGTTCCGCCAATCTCCACGATAAGCATATCTTTGCCGTTGCCTGCTTTTTTGATACGCTCTACGATTTCGCCTACTATGTGCGGGATAACTTGTATGGTTTTGCCCAGATAATCCCCGCGTCTCTCTTTTTCTATGACGCTCGAATAGACTCTGCCTGTAGTGAAATTATTGACCTGCGAGAGATTCTCATCCAAAAACCGCTCGTAATGCCCCAGATCCAAATCCGTCTCAGCCCCATCGTCCGTTACAAACACTTCGCCGTGCTCCAACGGACTCATCGTACCCGGATCTACATTGATATAAGGGTCGGCTTTTAGTATGCTTACTTTAAGCCCCATGTGTTTCAAAAGCGTAGCTAAGCTTGCCGCCGCGATACCTTTGCCCAATGAGCTTAAAACTCCCCCTGTTACAAATATGTATTTTGTCTCTTGCGCCATAAAATTTCCTGTCGTTTTTTTAATAACAAAATTATATCTAAGTAAAAGTTATTATGATATAAAGTTTTCTATATTTTGGCTATAATTGCCATTAAATCATATTTTCTTAAGGAATGGTTATGCAAACAAAATTATTGCGTTTATTATTAGTATTTGTCGTGGCAGGCGCGGCGTTAGGCGCAGATACAAAAGTGCAACTGCCCATAAAAAAAGTATCGCTGTTCTCTTCGGGCGTGGGCTATTTTGAGCGCAGCGGCGAACTTCAAGGCTCTGTGGAACTGTTATTGCCGTTTGAGAATGAAGCCATAAACGACGCGCTAAAATCGCTTCTGATTTATGACCCCGCGACTAACGCGCCTTCGGTTAGTTACGCGTCTGAAGATTTGCAGAAAATGCTCTCAGAACTCAAAGTAAATCTCTCGGGCAATCCAAGCGTAGCCCAAATACTGCACTCGTTAAAAGGCGCTGAGCTTGAGATATACGCGCCCGAAAAAATCGTCGGCAAAATCATCGGCACACAAGTAAACAGAGAGAAAAACTACGACGAACTGTCGCTTTTTGCAGACAATAACATAAAAGTCGTATCTTTGAGCAATGTAACTTCATATAGATTTACAGACGCGCAAATATCACAGGATTTGGCGCGCGCTTTGGATTTGATATTGAACTCCAAACAGAGCGTCAAAAATCTCTACGTCAACCTGCCCTCTTCCAAAAAACGCAATGTTTTCGTAAGCTACGTTATCCCCGCACCCGTTTGGAAATCAACTTACAGGCTTGACTTGTCGGGCAAAAATCCTTTCTTGCAAGGATGGGCGATAGTGGACAATGCTGGAGATTCGGATTGGAAAAATGTAGAGCTTTCGCTTATAGTAGGACGACC
>JAITEH010000047.1 GCA_031282125.1 Campylobacteraceae bacterium | reverse complement strand
CCGTTTTTGAACTCTATCTTGACATCCATGCTTCTGCCGCCAAAACCTGTCGGAGCTTTGTGCGGAGTAAGATTTGTAAGTTCAAGCACTACGTTATTGCCCTCAGGTTTTGCTTTAAGTGATAACGTATCTTTTAGTATATCGCTGTTTCTTGCTCCCTCGAACAAATGCGAGCGAATCTCTCTTTCTTGCGCTGTGATACCAGACCTTACTATCTCAGGAGTTATGATACCTTTTCTTTTTGTGCTCATGTGGCAATCCGCGCATCTTTCGCTTGTATCGCCGCTTCCTAAGAACTCTTTACCTGTTGCGTATAATTCGACTTTGTTTTTATTGTCCGTTTCGCCGCCGAAATGGCAGACCATGCAAAGTTTATCGGGATTTGTAAAATGTTCTTTTTGTATGGATTTGTGGATAACAGCTCTGCCGTCGTCTTCAAAAGGTCCGAAAATCGTGTCGGGAGCGCCCCATTCTACGGCTTTGAAACCTCTCATCTCCATACCCATACTCTCATTTATCTTTTGAACGTTATGGCAGATGTTGCAGCTTATACCGTCTTTGATATTGACATCGCCTACTGAGGCATCTACGCGTTTTGTCTGTTCTGTTTCAACATTTAAAACTTTGGCTAAATTGAAAGAATCTTTGCCGCTTATCTCTTTAATAGTCATTTTGGGATTATGACACTGCGCACAGCCTACAAGTACGCTCTCTTCAGGCTGATATGTAACGCGGCTGATATAGTTTATCACGGCTTTATATATTGGATTGCTGTCAATATGTGAGCGGGAGTGCCAAGTAGTGGACCAATCTTTAGCTTGATCCTTATGACAGCTAAAACAGACATACGAGCTTGTAACAGCTCCGCTTAGCTGTGCGTAAGCGAAAGAAGCCAAACATATCAACAACCCGACAAAACAGACTAATCTTGTTTTCATACTATATATCCTACAAAATGACATTAACCATGAAATTTTATCATAAATTGATTTAATTATTCTTTGATGGTTATAAAATTGCCTAAAAATTATATCGTAAATAAATATGACAAGCCAATTTTAGGGTATTATGGGGCTAACTATTTTAAGCCGTTGTTTGATAAAATTACGCAATTTATTTTTTTTGAGGAATATGATGCGCTTTCAACCGTATCCATTTGAGAAATTAAATGCGCTTTTAGGTTCTGTTAGATGTAACGAGAAACTAAAACCGCTTGTTTTGACTATAGGCGAACCGCAGTTTGAAACTCCCGAATTTATACAGGAGTGCTTTAAAAAAAACTCTCATCTTTTAAATAAATACCCAAAAGTTGCAGGCGAACAGATATTGCGCGAAGCGCAGATGAATTTTGCCAAGAGACGTTTTGGAGTTGATTTGAGGGCAAATGAGCTTGTGACTACGCTTGGCACAAGGGAGGCGCTGTTCAATCTGCCACAGTTTTTATTGTTTGACAAGATAAATCCCGTCATGGCTTATCCGAATCCCTTTTATCAGATTTACGAGGGGGCGGCTATAGCGTCGCGCGCAAAAAGCATATATATGAATCTTACGCAAGAAAACGGATTTAAGCCCCAAATTGACGAGAATGTTTTAAAAGAGTGCGATTTGGTGATATTAAATTCTCCGTCTAATCCCACAGCTTCAGTTATGAGCTTGGAAGAGATGAAAGAGTGGGCGGCTTTGGCGTTGAAATATGATTTCGTGCTCATAAACGACGAATGTTACAGTGAAATTTATTGCACCCATGCCCCGCATTCGCTTTTGGAAGCGAGTATAGCGATAGGAAACGGCAATTTTAAAAATATTTTGGTTTTAAATTCCATATCCAAACGCTCATGCGCTCCGTCTTTGCGCTCGGGGTTCGCGGCTGGGGATAGTTTGTTGCTAACGCAGTACGCTAAATATAGAACGTACGCAGGCTGTGCGGCTGGCGTTCCCATGCAGCTTGCCGCGGCAGAGGCGTGGAATAACGACAGACATGTGGAAAAAGTAAGGCAGAAGTATATTAAAAACTTCCAGATAGCAAAAGAGATTTTGGACGCAGATGAGAGCGAAGCGACGTTTTATGTTTGGCTTAAAGTCGAAGATGATGAAAAGTTTGCAAAAGAGCTTTATGAAAGAAAGAACGTGAAAGTCCTGCCCGGAAGTTATCTCGGGCGCGAGGGTGCGGGAAGAGGATTTGTGCGTATAGCTCTTGTTTTGGAAGAGCAGGATACTAAAGAGGCTCTTAAACGCATAGCAGATTTTATAAAAGGCAGATAATTGAAAAAGATACATTTTATAGGTATTGGCGGTATTGGTATTTCGGCATTGGCGAGATTTTTAAAACAACAAGGATATGAGATAACGGGCTCGGATATCAAGGCTTCGAAAATAACAAAAGAGCTTGAAGAAGAGGGAGTGAAAGTAACTATCCCCCATGATGAAAACGCTATAACAGATCAGGATTTTGTGGTGTATTCGGCGGCGATAAAAGAGTCCAACGTGGAGATTGTAAAAGCAAAACGCGAGGGTAAAAATCTATTTTCGCGCAAAGACGCCCTGCTTTTTATATTGAAAGAAAAACGCGTATTTTCAGTATGCGGCGCGCATGGCAAAAGCACCACAAGCGCGATGCTGGCGTCTTTGATAGAGGGTTCGATGATAGTAGGCGCGATAAGCAAACAGTTTAATTCAAACATGCTTTTGCGCGAGGGCAGTAATATCGTATTTGAAGCCGACGAGAGCGACGAGAGCTTTTTGAATTCCAATCCGTACATTGCGGTCGTGACTAACGCCGAGCCAGAACACATGGAGCATTATAATCATGATTTGAATCGTTTTTACGGTGCATATACGAATTTTCTTTTGAGCGCAAAAATACGAGTTATAAACGCTGAAGACGATTTTTTGAGCACTTTAACAAAGCTTGAAGCGATAAGGCTTTTCCCAAGCCGCGATATAAAAGATTTGCGCTACGTCATAAAAAACGGCGAGCCGCATACGGTTTTTACGCTTAAAGATTTGGGAAGTTTTGAAGTATATGGTATCGGTTATCATATCGCGCTTGACGCTTCTTTGGCGATTTTGGCGGCGTTAAATGATTTGCCTTTGGAAGTGATAAGAGAGAAATTAAAAGATTTTAAGGGTATCAAAAAACGATTTGATATCATAAAAAATTTGAAAAATTTTATCATTATAGACGATTATGCGCACCATCCCACAGAGATAAAAGCGACGCTAAAATCTGCCGATATTTACGCTCAAATGGCGAATTTTGATAAGATAACGGCAATATGGCAGCCTCATAAATATTCGCGCGTTGTGGATAATTTGAAAGCTTTTACGAACTGTTTTGCTGGTGTGAATGAGCTGATAATTTTGCCTGTATATGCGGCGGGCGAGGCAAAAATAGAGATAAATTTTGAAGATGAGTTTAGCTTGTACAATCCGATATTTGCCGACAGAGTCGAAAGAGAAGAGAGCGCTATTTTGATTTACAAAGACGATAAGGTCATCAAAAGGATAGATGAAGGATTTGTCATCGGCTTTGGCGCGGGCGATATCACATATCAGCTAAGGGGAGCTTTTTAGTGGCGGTTTTGATACGCGCGGCGGCGATTTTACTGCTTGCGCTTTTAGCTTTTCTCTATCTTGGTAAATTTACGTTTGTCAAACGCCTTATTTTTGGCGCGTTGGTGCTGGTATTTATCGGTATCGTCGTATTTTACGAGTTAAGCTACACAAAACAGAGCAAACTAAACAAAGACGTCTTAAGCGCTTTCAACCAAAACCAAACCCTCATTTGCGAAGGACATGAAGTAACGGCGTCAGAGTTTACTTTTGTCGGCGGCACGAAAGTCTTCACTCACAAAAATAGAGGGCAGAGTATCGTTTCTATAGAAAATTGCGAGGTTAAATAGTGGACGCGCTTATTGCTTCTCTTGATTTGGACGATTATATCGCGCGTTACAAGAGTTGCCTCGCGCGTGAAAAACCGCTCTACATGGAGGGCGATACCAATCTGCATTTTCGCTTTATAAACGAACTTTGCCGTTATGAGTTTACGCCGCCCCCATCAACGCCAAATCTTGATACCAAACTCGTACATCTCTCAAAACGCGGCATTTTACATATAGATGAAATCTGGGAATTTGTCAAAATAGTGCGTTATTTTTTGTATCTCAAATCAAAAAAGCTTGAGGGCGCGGCGGCAGAGTGGATTTTAGGCATCAATATACCGCCCGATATTTTGGAGATAGAGAAGTGGTTTGACGATAAGGGCGGCTTAAAAGAGGAGATAGACCCGAGATTTGCCGCGATAAATTCTGCTTTTAAAATCGTCAAAGAGAAGATAAGCGGAGTTTTGAAATCGCTCATATCGTCCCAAAAATTGCAAGAGTTTTTGGTAGATACGCAGATACATTTTATAAATTCAGGGGAAGCTTTACTGCTGCGCGGCGGTTATGCCAATGTATTAAAAGGTACGATTAGCGGCAGGAGTGCGGGCGGGTATTTTTATGTCGTGCCAAGCGCGCTTGAGAGTTATCAAAAACAAGAGTCGGAGATTTTGAGCCAAAAAGAGGCTCTCATGTACGAATACGCCAAAAAAATAAGCGCTGAGTTTGAGAAAAACAGACTTTTTTTGAAGTTTATAAATAGAGAATTTGACCGTTTTGACAACTATATATCGCGCATCATGTTCGCCAAAGCAAATGACATGGAGTTCATTTTGCCGAGCAAAGATAAAGATATAGTTTTGAAAGAGTTTGCTCATCCTGCCTTGAAAGATGCCAAAAGCATAACCGTCAGTTTCAAAAAAAGTATTTTGTTGATAACGGGCGTGAATGCGGGCGGCAAAACAATGCTTTTGAAGTCAATGCTTAGCGCGGTATTTTTGGCAAAATATCTGCTGCCCATGAAGATAAACGCGGCGCAGTCGCATGTGGGGAGTTTTAAATACATAAAAGCCGTCATAGAAGATACGCAAAACGTCAAAAACGACATTTCCACTTTTGCGGGGCGCATGATAGAGTTCAATAGACTTTTTACGCTAAATTCCGCTTTGGTCGGTGTGGATGAGATAGAGCTTGGCACGGATGCAGATGAAGCGGCAAATCTTTTTTGCGCTATTTTGGAATTTTTGATTAAAAAAGGGATAAAAATCGTCATCACCACGCATCACAAGCGGCTTGCTTCAATGCTTGCGGCGAATGAACAAGTGGAGCTTTTGGCGGCTTTGTACGACGAGAAAGCCCAACGCCCTACGTACAATTTTTTGGCGGGAACTATCGGCAAAAGTTATGCGTTTGAGACGGCATTGAGGTACGGCATAGCGCAAAATATCGTAGAAAAAGCGCGCGAATTGTACGGCGAGGATAAAGAGAAATTAAATGATTTGATACAAAAAAATATAGATTTGGAGCTCAAGACAAGAGAAAAACTTAAAGAGATAGAGGAAAAAACGCACAAGATAGAGAAGCTGTCGGATTCATTGGAAGAGCAAAAGGCGGTTCAGATAAAAGAGTTTGAAGCGTTGAGGTTTGGATTTGAGCGCGAATATCAAGAGGCGGTAAATCTTGCTAAAGCCGCCGCGCGCCAAAGCGAGAGCAAAGAGGTGCATAAACTCTTAAACAAAGCTGATAAAGTAAAAAAAAGCATTGCTGCGCCGAAGCTTTTTAAAGATGAAGAGTTAAAGGCTGGCGACAGAATCAAATACGGCACGCTAAAGGGCGTTATTTTGTCTCTCAAAAAAGATGAAGCGAGCGTGGATATCGAGGGCGTTACGATGCGCCTGCCAAAAAGCGCTTTGAAAAAACTCTCTTCAAATGAGCCCAAAACTCCTCTCAAAAAAGATGCCTACAATATATCTCTTGCGCGTCCC
>JAITEH010000036.1 GCA_031282125.1 Campylobacteraceae bacterium | reverse complement strand
AAAGGCTTTGAGAGTATGGTCAATCTGATAGAGCTTATCAGCCTTTACAGCAAAATCAAGGCGTAATGTGGCAACCAGAAGGCAAGTTAGAGAGACTATCATAGGACTTTTGTACGCACAAGATACGGGAAACAGCAATATCGCAAAATTTCGCGATGAGATTTTTGAAGAAAAAAAGATAAGAAATCAGCAAAAAGAGTTCGCCATAGAGCTTTACAACGGGATTTTAAATAATATCGACGATATAGATAAAGCCATCAATAAATACCTCAAAGAGTGGGAGCTGGAAAAAATCGGCATGATAGAAAGAGCGCTTTTGAGGCTTGGCGCATATGAGCTTTTATATACCAAACTTGACAGCGCGGTCGTCATCAACGAAGCTATAGAGTTGGCAAAAGAGCTTGGAAACGAGACAAGTTCAAAGTTCGTAAACGGCGTTTTGGACTCCATCAAAAAGAATCTTCCATGAAGCTTTGCGTAGCTTTGGATTTGCCTGACGAAAAAGATAATATATCTTTAGCCAAATCATTGAAAAAATGCGATGTTTGGCTCAAAGTCGGACTTCGCTCATTCATCAGAGACGGTAAAAATATCGTAAGCGAACTGAAAAATATCAATGATAATTTTAAGATTTTTCTCGATTTGAAGCTTTACGACATACCAAATACGATGGCTGATGCGGCGGAATCCATAGCAAATCTTAATGTTGAAATGTTCAACGTGCATGCAAGCAGCGGCAAAATAGCCATGAAAATGGTAAAAGACAGACTAAGCGGCATGAAAAATCCGCCGATTGTACTCTCCGTGACTGCGCTTACAAGCTTTGACGATGAGGGTTTTAAAGCAGTTTACAACGAAAGTATAGAAAAAAAAGCGCTGCAATTTGCAAAAGAGACTTTTGAGAGCGGGCTTGACGGCGTTGTCTGCTCCGTGTATGAGAGTTTGATGATAAAAAACCACACAAATGGTGATTTTCTTACATTGACTCCAGGCATAAGACCGTTTGAAAATGCGCAAAAAGACGACCAAAAAAGAGTAGCGGATATCAAAACAGCTTATGAAAACAGGTGTGATTTTATAGTCGTCGGGCGTCCCGTGTATCAAGCAAGTAATCCATTTGACGCCGTGCAAAAGATACTGGAAATGCTGCCAAAATAAAAATAGATAAATTGCCGCTTTTATAATTTTAAAAAGCAGTTTTCAAAAAAACAAAAACTCTCATTAAAAGTTTGAAGTCGCATTTTGCTCAGCAAAAGCCTTTCGTAAGAAAATTTAATTATAATTATGCTTTCAAAGTTTGCCGGATCGTCTAACGGCAGGACGCGAGACTCTGGATCTCGCTATATAGGTTCGAATCCTATTCCGGCAACCAAGAGATATTTGACTTTTTAAAACTGCATATTTCACACTGAAAATCTATCAACTTGATATCATTTGCCGCCAGACAAATATTTTTAGATTAAAAATTTGATTTTAGCCCTTTTGTTAAACGGCAAAATTATCAATCCGCTCGATTTATATAACAAGCCTGCAAATCAAATCAAAAGACTTCATCATAAATATATATTTTGACAAAATATTCCAAAAAAATGTGTATAAAATAAAAAATAAAAATCCGCGCGCGGTTTTTTATAAATGCGGATATAATCAAAAAGGCAAATTTATTTAAAATAGCAAAAATATATAACGGATAATTTTATAATTACAAAAAATTTTGCGCGCTCGCATTTTTTGAGTATCAATGTTTTTTATTATTTATATGTGCAGTAGTATCTGGGTATTAATATCTGATGAAAAACGGTCTGTTTTTACTTTTTGTCTTTGCTCTTAAGTTCTTCTTCAAATAAGAAGCGCACCAATTTTCTATAACGAAGACCGTCTATCATAAGGTCAAGTTTTTTGGGCATACTCATTCTATAACTATCCACAGTACCCTTGACGATACCAAGCTCTTTGGCCAATTCGGCATGCGTGACTTTTAGTTTACGCATCATAGTTCTTATTTTTGCTTCCTTCATCCTTATCCCTTTATAAATCCTGACAAATAGTATCACACTATACATTAAAATTTATTTTAATCAAATCGCATATTAGCAAGAAAATGGCTAATTATAAATAAAAAATATGAAATTTATATTTTATTAATGTAAAAGTGTAAAAGTTTTAATTATATTTTTTAAAAATATTTGGATATAACAAGCGAAATAAACCCATATTTTTATAATTCAATAAAAATATAGAAAAAATTTGATAGCTTTATTAGTGAAATAGATAGTTTTTTTTGGGATTGGCGTTTTTAGTTTTATGACAAATTGTTTGATGGCTTTAGTGTTTTTGCTGTTTGTAGATAACGAATGGATTTGTAAATTGGTTGCGGGAGGCGGATTTGAACCGCCGACCTCCGGGTTATGAGCCCGACGAGCTACCAGACTGCTCTATCCCGCGACTATTGTGGATGGGGAGGAGGGATTCGAACCCCCGAATGACTGGACCAAAACCAGTTGCCTTACCGCTTGGCGACACCCCAGTGAATGTTGCCCTGTAGTCCAAAATAAACATCAAGGTCGGAATTATAGTAGCTTTTTATCTGTTTGTCAAGGATTAGTAGCTATAATCCGCCACATATTTTATTTTGAAAAAGGATGCGAGATGAGCGAAGAGAGAGTAAAAGCTGCCATTGAAGAGATAAAAAACGGCAAAATGGTAGTCATAGTGGACGACGAAGATAGGGAAAATGAGGGCGATTTGGTATATGCGGCAGATTTTTCCACTGTCGAAAAGGTCAATTTTATGATAACTCATGCAAAAGGATTGGTGTGCATGAGCGTTACTGAAGATACTGCAAAAAGACTTGAATTAACGCCGATGGTGGCAAACAACAATTCTGCCCATGAGACTGCTTTTACTATATCCGTAGATGCGAAAAACGCCAAAACAGGCATATCTGCAATAGAGCGCGACATGACGATCAAAGTCATAGCCGACCAGAAAAGTTCACCCAAAGATTTAGTACGACCCGGACACATATTCCCACTCATAGCCAAAAAAGGCGGCGTATTGGTTAGAACGGGACACACAGAAGGTTCGATTGACCTTTGCCGCTTGGCGGGCGTAAGAGAGAGCGCTATCATTTGCGAATTAGTCAAAGATGACGGAGATATGGCGCGAAGAGACGATATCGATATCTTCTGCAAAAAACACAATATCAAAACCGTATCCATAGCAGATATCATCGAATATCGCCTAAAATACGAATCTTTAGTCTATGAAAAATCCCGCACAAATACGCAGTTTAGAGGCGCAAATGTCGAAAAAGTAGAGTTTAGCGACCACTTAGACAGTATTCACACGGCTTATATATTCGGCTCTGTTACAAACAGCGCGGCAGTGAAATTTCACCATATATTAAAAGATATAGAGCTTCTTTCGTTGGATAGAACGTACGATTCGCTTGTCAAATCGATAGATCACCTCAAAAAATTCGGCGGAGTCCTTATATTTTTGGACACTATCAAAAGAGACAGCGCAAAAGAACACGGCATCGGAGCGCAGATATTGAACGCTCTTGGTATCAACAAAATCACACTTTTATCAAAGCAAGGCGGTAATAACTTCTTTGCTATCGGCGGATTTGGTCTGGATATTTTGGAAGAGATTGTCGTATAATTTAGTCAATTTTATTTTTTGTGTGTTAAAATAACGAAGTATTTTACCACTAAGGATATCCTATGGAAGGGTTGCATCTGGCTAAAGATTGGGACGATGATTTCGAGGACGATATAGATTTTGAAGATGATGACAACGATTTTGAGGATGATGACGAAGACGATATTTATAAAGATGAAGACGAGTATAGTTACGACAAAGATGAGTATGACGCAGATTATGACAGCGATTATCGCGAGTAGATTTAGGGGTGTCATATAGTCTTTGTCGGCTTCGTATTTGATTTGTAATTTTTGGGTACAAATATTTAAATCCGCTGTAAAATTTCACTTTTGATACATCGTAAAAATAAATAGAAAAAATCTCGGATTATCAACTGAGTTTAAACTTTATGCGCTTATAATTTCGTTTGTTTTTTGCTTCGCAAGATTCGCTCAAGACTTTCGTCTGTCCGAACCTCCTGCGGCGAGGAATTATCCAAAATGCCAATAAAAGGAAAACTGGACAGATGCCCACTCTGCAAATATTAAATTATGAATTAAGACATTTCAATATGCACACAAAGCCTCTCATGGAGGAGTATTTAAGAGAGGTAAATGTTGACCTGAGCGATTATACATTTGCTGCGAACTATTTATGGCTCTCATCGGCAAGCGGTTTTTACAGTATCATCAACGATACTTTTTGCCTGTTTATCATGCAAGGAAGTGAAATCTCAATGCTTCTGCCGCCGCTTGGCAAAAAAGATAAAATCAACGACGCTATCGTAGAGTGTTTTAAGATTATGAATGAGAACAACACTTCTAAATATTATTCGCGCATTGATTATGTACATGAAAAGATTTTGGAGTGTTTTACGAACTATTTGGAAGAGGGAACTGTAATGTTCGAAATGCTCGCTGATTATATCGTCGAAAAAAAACTTGTAGATTATGTCTATAAAAGCGAGGATTTGATAGAGCTCAAAGGAAACAACTATCACTCCAAAAGAAACGAAATCAATAAATTTAAAAAGGCATATTCCGACGTATGCGTAGAGACGCTAGAGCCTTCAAAACACACAAATATGATAAACGCGCTTTATCGCAAATGGACAAGCGACAGAGTCAAATACATGCCAAAAGAGGAAGAGGATAGATTTTTGGAGGGTATTTTATTTGAGCAAAACGCTATAAAAAGATTGCTCGCGCATTACGAAGAGTTGGAGCTGACAGGCATTTGCCTTTTTATCGGCGGTGAGTTGAAAGGCTTTACGGTCGGCGAAAAGATAAATGAACATATCGCCAGCATCATAATAGAAAAAACAGATTTTGAGACACTTGGCTGCGCGCAGTTTTTATTCCGCGAATTTTCAAAAGTACTCAAAGACAAGTATGAAGTCGAATATATCAATGTCGGCGACGATATGGGCTTTGAGAATCTAAAAAAGGTCAAAATGAGTTACCGCCCCGAAAAACTCATCGCCAAATACACTATCTATCAAAAATGAAAATAGAAGCTGCGGCCAAAGACGATTTAAAAGCTCTGTGCGAGATAGAAAATGGGCTGTTTGACAAAAACTCATTTGCCTTAACGCAGCAAAATTTTCTCTACCACATCAAAAAAAACCCGCTATTTATCTGCAAGATAGAAGATAAAGCGGCGGGTTATATACTGCTTTTAACGCACAAAAAATCCGCAAAATTAAGGGTTTACTCTATCGCTGTAAAAAATGAGTTTCAGGGAAAAGGCATCGGCTTGAAACTTCTTGAAAAAAGCTTTGCATACGCCAAAAAAACGGGCAAAAAAAGTATCAAGCTGGAAGTAAATACCACGAACTATCATGCGATTAGATTATATGAAAAAGCAGGATTTGTCAAAAGCGGCATAGCTTCAAACTACTATCCTGACGGCGCGGATGCCCTCTTGTTGGAGAAACTTCTCTAATTTAGTTTTTAATCTCTTGAAAGCCGTATTGTCCTGCTCTAAAAATACGCGTATCATACTCTATCTGAGCGTCATCATCGATACTTTCGCTAAAAAGCCTTTCAGCCTCATCATTAAAAAAGTTTATATTTATATGCTCTACGCCGATAGAAATAGAGTAATTGACCCAATCATACTCCATGTTGTTGCCCAAAAACGCGCTAATGCTTTCAAGCTGGGGATTTATCGCGCCTATAGAGTTGGCAAGATATAGATTTTTTCTATCCTCATACTGCGTAAGATTTAGTATATCGGGATGATAATTTATCTGCGTGGACAGCAGTGCTAAAGGAGTCTGTTTATAAGCTCTAAGCTGCGAAGCAAGCAGTCCCGACATAAAGCGCGGCATATTGAGATAGACTGATGATGAGCTTATGTTTTTATTGCTCTCTATCGCTTTTTTAAAGTTATCTTTCAAGCTTGTAAAATACAACGTATCTTCAACTATTGCATCTTGATTTTTCACCATATCGTTTAAACTAAGCTCCAGTTTGCTCTCACCTGAAAATATAATGATATTCTCTTTGACAAAACTGCTTAAAGCCTCTATCTGAGCGTTATAATCAATACCGCCAAAAATGATATTGTACGGCGCATTCTCATACAAGGATTTGTGAAGTGTCGGTACAAATATATGCATGCCATAACTATTTTTTACCAGCATATCAAGTCCGTCTTGCGTTATGGGCGCTATGACGTACACGTAACCGCTTTTTCGTATATTGTTAAGCGTCGATTTTATCGCTTCGTCGCTCTCATCTACGCTATTGAACACTGTTAGTTCGAAATTGCCCCTTTGCGCTAGAAGATAAGCCAAAACGGCATTTACAGACGTAAGTGCATAAGTTTTGATACTTTTTTGCGGTATCAAAACGGCAATTTTGATATTTGCCGAATCATACTCATACTGCATGAGTAGATTAAACATCTGCGCGTAATTAAAATAGTTCTCTTCCAAGAGTTTATTTGAAAAATCTTTGCTGTACCTGCTCATGAAGCTAAAAACCTGACCGTTATTCAGCAATCTATCCAGACACACCTCATTACACACCGCAGGATGAACATCCAAAAATACGCTTTTTGGAAGCGGGATTGGCGAAGGCTTGTCGCTGAAAGCATATATGGACGCACATAAAAAAATCAACAGCAAAAATATCTTTTTCATAATAAAGCCTTTACTCTTAGCATGTCTTGATAAGCCTCTTTTTTAGCAGATTCGTTTCTTAGAAGATAGCTTGGATGAAAAGTCGGTATAAGTTTAGCATTTTTATAATCTATGATTTCGCCGCGCACCTTTGTGATACCGCGCTCGTCACCTGTTAGATAATGATAGCTTGTATTGCCGAGCGCTACGATGATTTGCGGAGATACTATCTCTATTTGTTTAAAAAGATACGGCTTGCACATATTTGCTTCCTCGGGAGTTGGCGTACGATTTTCAGGCGGGCGGCATTTGACGATATTTGCGATATAAACTTCACTTCGTTTTATTTTTAGTACATTTTCTATCATTTTTGTCAGAAGTTCTCCTGCATTACCCACGAACGGCCTTCCCTGCAAATCTTCATTAAACCCAGGACCCTCGCCCACAAACATAACTTTAGCGTTTAGATTACCCTCACCGAACACTACATTTTTACGCGTTTTGCACAGCGTACACAAAAAACAGCCAAAAACGTTTTTTCGCAATTCATCCATACTGTTTGGTATGGAAGCGCTTGGTTTTTCGGGCATAATCTCGCGTTTTTTATAGTATGTAAATCCATACGAACGGTAGATATATAGCTCTTTTAACATTTTTAGAGTTTCAAGTTTAGACATGAAGCAATGATAACCTATATTGACTTAAAAAACTGTTTTTTGGATAGTACCGCAGATATGCGGATTAAAAAAAGATTCAATATCAGACCTTTAAAAAAAGTCTGATATTGATAAATTTACTCTGCTACCTCAACGCTTACAGGGTCACTCTCCCATAAGCCGTGTTTTGTACAGTATGCATGAGCTGTGAGATTTAATTTTGAAGTTGTCGGAACTATATTGAAAGTTACTTCCAACTGTCCTTTCGCGCCCTGACCGCCAAGCGTGCCTGCTACAAAATCAGCTCTTGCGACAAGCGTTTCACTGTTATACAAAGCTACATTAGCTATATAATGGTCAAAATCATCTGGATGAGAGTACTCATTTCCAACTTTGACTGTTACGGCAAATTTCTCACCTTTTTTAGCAGACGCCGCACAGCGGACAAACGGAGAGTGTCTATCTATATAGTCCTTTTTGGCTTCTCTTTCGACCGTGTCTATATCTACATAACGATTAATTTTAGGCATTTAATCCTCCTTATAAAAATTATCCTCTAATATTACAAGATAATTTATTAGCGCATGATTAAAAAAAGAGATTATTTTTGTCCTAATTAGATTTTTTTATAAAATTTGTAATTATTTTACTCATCTAAATTTTTATGCAGTATCTCTTCCAGTACAACCGTAGCGTATGAGCCTTTCGTAAGCGAGAAACTCATCTCAAACCACGCCTCTTCTTCTTTGTATTTGTATTCAAAATCTTCTGCGAAATTCCACGCATAGCGTCTGGAGCCGTTCATTTGACTCAAAAAACTCTCCGTCTGGGCAAAAACTTCGCTCTCTATCTCTCCAGCTAACCCTTGCGCTCTTATCGCATTTTCGCCCGCCAAAAAACCAGTAATGGCTATATTTTTATCCGTTATCCTAACACTTTCAGCATCTAAATCTTCGCACAAAAAAGCCTTTCCATGAGGATAGTGACAGCATACGTCGCCTTTTAAGAGTTTAAAAAAATACGGCTGTTTTATCACCTCTTTTATCGTATCTTTGCTCCATTTCAGCGCATTTTGAAGCTCTGATGGATTAAAATCTGCAAAAAACTTACTTATCTGCACTCTTTTGGCAAGCCATTGATTGAAAAGTTCACTCTGATATGCGCTTATCAAAAACTCTCTAAGTTTTGGATTTCTTTCTCGTTTTTCACCTTTTAGTATCGCCTTGCCAAGCTCGAAATTATCGCCGTCTTTACCAAAACGCTGATAACCAAAATAGTTCGGATATCCCTCTTTGGATATTTTCATGCATATTTGCGAAAGTTTCAAAGCGTCGGCAGGAAGGACTTTTTTTAATCTTACAAAAAAACGGTTGCCTTTTAAATGCCCCGTTTTTATCTTATTGTTGTGATATACAGCGCTTAAAATTTTTATATTTGGGTGCGAAAAATTTTCAAAAGCCTTTGCATGACTTTTGTGTATACTCACATATTGCGTTGTCATGCCGTCTTTGTCTTTTAGTCCCGCATAGCCGAAATCACGCATTTTTGCACCGCTTGTATCACTGAAAATACGCAGCATCTGCCATGTAGTCAAATCTTTCTTGCGCGTATGCAGCACAAGATGTTCGCCGCTGCCGCTGAATTCATAAAGCGGTATCTCATTGACGACAAAATCGCTTGCATTTTTATTAAAATGAGCTTGTTTGATGGCTGTGTGATTTAAAAAAAATAGTCTATTCAAAATATTTATCCTTTAAAATGGTGCTCTTCACATTCGCTCAAATACTCTCCCCCGCAGGCTTTGGCAAATATATTAAGCGGTGTTTTTGTCTTTTCGGCGATGCGCACAATCTTATCTTTGTTTTCTGGAGCAAATGCTATCAGCATCTCATACTCTTCGCCGCTGCAAAGAGTATCTTTGTCTATCTTTTTATCAAATTTTACGCCAAGAGAACTAATAGCGCAAAGGCGCGACAAATCCTTGCTAAGACCGTCAGATATATCAAGCCCGCAGCGCAGATATTTGGCTGCTTTTTTGATGAACGAAGCCCTCAAAACAGGCTCAACAAAACGCGAATCTTCCGAAACGCCGCCGCCGTTTAAGAGCTTTTGAAGAGCGCATTTGCTCTGCCCCAAAACGCCCGTATATGCCAAAATATCACCCTTTTTTAGACCTGAGCGATAAAGCGTGTGTTTGCGTTTTTTGGCGATAATCGTTACGGAAATTACGATTTTATCGCTTGATATGGTATCTCCGCCGATAATTTTTACATTATATTCGCGGGCTGTTTCGATAAAACCTTTTGATAACTCTTCTATTTGCTGCAAACTAAAATCGCTTGGTATGCCAACGCCAAGAAGAGCGTATTTGGGATTGGCATTCATGGCTACAGCGTCGGAGAGATTGACAAGCACGGCTTTTCGCGCGATTTGATAAAGGCTAAGCCAGCCGCTTTTAAAGTGCGTATCTTCGCAAAAAAGATCTTTTGAATATATCCATTTGCCGACAACCGCACCGTCGTCGCCCGTGAAAGCATTTTTAAACTGTGAAATGATAAAGGACTCTTTATCCAAAAATTTCTCCAAAAAAACAGTGTTTGGTATTATAATACAGCCTCTTTAATATAAAATTAGCTCCGTTTTGTTACTTTTGCACCGTTTTTTTACCCAAAACTTTAAAACAAAAAAGATATTAAGTGTTTTTGGGTTAAACTACTCAAACTTGCTTTTTCAGGAGGAGATATGTCCTATCTTATTACCGCAAATGTATTTCGTTTCAATGCCGCAAACGACTTACTGCCGTACTACAAAGAGTATGAAGTAGGCGTAGATGCAAGCGGCGGCACTTTGCTGGATATCTTAAATGGTATCAAAAAACAGGACAACTCTTTCACCTTTTCATCAAATAAATTCATAGGTATACGCGTCAATTCGCTTGTTACTTCCATAAGCACAAACGTAAAAACCATTGTCAAATTGTTAAAAACGGACAAATTCACGCTTGAGCCTTTAAATGAATTTTACACTGTGCACGACCTCGACATAGACACAAGAGCTTTTTTAAAACAGCTTGATTATTTAAAACCTTTCATCGAAAACAACGACAAAGAAAAATACGAAGAGCTTGTTTCATACTACTACACTTCGCCGACGATTGAGTTTGAGCGCGAATATTTCGGCGATTCGTTCATGCTTTTCGCGCTGTTTTTGATTGAAAAATATCCTCACAAAAGAGATGAGATACTGCGGATTTGCGCGGATGAAAAACGCGGTGTGTGGCTTCATACTTCCATTAAAAACGCTATGATTTTATACTCAAAAGCCGCAAATATAGAAGAGAGTATAGCAAAACTGAAAATGCAAATTTTGCAGTATGTCCCTGATGCCAATTCTACGACAAAACGTGAAGCAAAATATGCCAAAAGTTTAATTTTTTAAGGCTGGATGATGACAGATTATATTATTTTTGACAAAATGAATAAAGAACTTGTTACCAAACCTTTCAAAAACGCAGGAGAAGCTTTTTTGAGAGAGTTTTACATCGCAAATTACACCATAGATACGAATGTAAGCGATATAGGCGCCGAACAATACTTACTAAATCCAAAACTTTTCGCCAAGAGATTTATCGTGATTTTGGCGCAGGCAGGTAAAAACGGCGAAACTATCGTTACTTACGACGCAAGCTCTTATCTGTCCCTCATAAATGCAAAAAACTTTGTCACAAATAATGCCGATATAAAAGAGGAAATGGAGCAGATTTTAAATCCGCTTGAGCTTACAACCGACTTTTTGGCTGATGTTTTACATATCAATGCCTTTATCACAAGTAAAGATGCGACAGAGCGTATCAAAAACCACCTCAAACACCCGTTTGACAATTTCAAAGGCGCGTTTTACTATGGAGCTGATATAAGGATTGACGGGCACTCAAATATAGAGTTGGACAGATTTTTCGATACTATAAAATTAAAACGTGTGAAATTCAGCAGAGAGTTCAATCCAAGCGGTTATGAACTGCTGAGATATGCGCCCGAAATCGCCTTTAAAATGGCTGGCAGTATTCTTTTGGATGCGTTCGATAACGGCGCGGATTTTTTGATAATAAGCGATACGCGCATATTTTACTTGATGGATAGAAAGCGAAAAGAGATAGAAAGCGCGATGGGACGCGAGATACCTATATATCTTCTGACACTGCCGCAGGTGGCTTTGATGGCAGTCGGCGTTACTGATAAAAAAACTTTGGGTTTGAACGCACACAAAATAAAACCGACTCTTTTGAAATAAGACGCAAAAACTGATTGTTTGATTAGTTTTTTACGATAATTGCAAATTTATACTTATAATGTTTATGTAAATTTTATATTTATTGCTATAATTCAACATTAACTATAAGGAATTATTATGCAAGCTGTCAATAGAATTCGTACTTTTCTCATTACATATAATATTTCTACAGAAACAAATATATCCAAGTACAAGCAAAAAAAATTGGTACTAAAAGCCATTAAGAAAATGGAATTTACAGAAGGTAGTTCTGTTCATCTTGGCAATAATTTGCATATCTTATACACAGAATATGGTATAAAAGAAGTTAGAGATGCCTTATATGATATTATTGAGTATGACAATTTTTTTCTTATTATAGATATAACAAAATCCGATGCTTGTTGGCATGGAACAAATGATGATGAACCTCTCGATGATTTTTTGAGATATACAATTAAACATATGATTTATTGATATATTTTAAAAACTTATTAGATTTTTCCGTCATTCACGCAACCGAACGATAAGCTTACGAAGTAAGCGCATATCGTGAGGGAATGCGGGAATCCAAAAAGCAAAACGAAAAACGTTAAAATACACAAATTTCATTTTGTATATAAGATAATGAAATAATGAGACAATTCTACTTTATCCGTCATTGTGAACCACGAAGTGGCATGACAATCCACTGATTTATATATCCATGTAACTTTTTTCATATAGTCTTTGGATTCCAGTTTTCACGGGAATGACGGAGAAAGAGGGACAATATTTTACACCACATTTTGTCATTGCGAGGAATGAAATGACGAAGCAATCCAGAAAAATATCAAACATCCAAACATTTTTGCAATTAAAAATTTCATGTATTCCGTTATTCCTGCGACCGAACGACAAACTTCCATAAGAAATACATGTCTCCCATTCCGTCATTCCCGCGTAGGCGGGAATCCATCTTCTCCGTC
>JAITEH010000074.1 GCA_031282125.1 Campylobacteraceae bacterium | reverse complement strand
GAATTTTGCAGCGTTAAAACTGATATGTATTTTTGCTCCAATATCTCGACGCTTAGATTGTCTGCCGCTATTTTTGTAAGGTTTTGATTTACGGCGATGAAGTTTAGCTTTCTATCGATGTTTTTCTTGATATATCCCAAATCCCCGTCGGCTTTCGCGCCTATTAGATAATCATTGGGCGAAATGAGAGCGGACGCCGTAGAAGCAACGCTTCTGCCTGCTCCAGCTTCAAAAGCTTCGGCAACTATAGCCATTTGATAAGTCGCTTTTTCATACTCTTCCAACAGAAGATTTAACTTAGCTATACCGTTTTCGTCCGTTTGGCTCTCTTCGAGGTCTATATCAAACCGTTCGCTGGAGTAGTAACCGTCATAGAAATAGTACCCTTGATACTCTCTAAATGAAAACGCCGCAGGAGATAAGATAAGCGAAGAGGTTACGCGTCTATTTTGCGCGGGAGTACCGAAAAGATTTTCGACTTTCAAAACTGCGCTAAGTTCGCTTGGCTTGACCCATCCTTTAACCTTGCTTGGCGTTAGTTTAAGCTCGGCTTTCATCCTGTCAGGCTCAAACTCTTTGATTGACACAGAGGTCGAGCCAAGCAGTATCCCTGCTTTTTTCTTATCTTGATAACTTGTAGCCACATGCAGATAAACTACCCAATTTCCCGTCGGAGAATCCAAAGTAGTCGTAAATGAAAGTTCGTTAAATCCGCTCTCGTCAATCGTAAAATCTTTACTTTGAAACAGCTGTCCTCTTGCGTCGTAAACAGAGGCTGTTACAGGAATCCCTCCTATGGGGATATTCCAATCTTCAGCTCTTACGATAGAGCCTATATTGACGTTGTCTCCTGGTCTGTACAAACCTCTGTCAGAAAAGATATAAGCGCTGAGTTTGCCCTGTTCTACGACATTTTGCACGCCGCCCGTGTCAAATCTTGAAAATTCAAGTTTTCTGCTGTACGCATATTCGTCAAACGGCAAAAATGATAAATCGTCGTCGTATTGGACTATATATACTGTCGGAAGCTGTGAAGCAGGCGTTTTATAGTCAGTTTGGAAAGGTTTGAAATGCGCGCGTCCGTTTGAATCTGTCGTTTCGCTCGCTATAGCTATGCCGTTCCTGCCCAATACCGATACTTTCGCGCCCTCAACGGCTCTTCCGTCTTTGATAGACTGAACAAATATATCATGCGACTTGTCGGCTGAACGTTTTGCTATGATACCCAAATCCGTAACTACTATAAGTCTCGAACCGCCCGCCGCATAATCTATCGTATTGTTATTTTTCGGATCCCATGTGGAGAGCGTGACTAAGAAAACGCCTTTTGTATTTTTTCTGTTTTCGTTGATGTAGTTACCCAAATCCACACCCTCGTAAGAGATTTTACCGCTGGTTGTTACGGGCATGGTTTTGTTGTATGTAAATTTCTCCGTGAAGTATGATTTGTCTGTGTATCCAAATGAAGTTTGGCTGAACTGCCAATCATTTTCGTTGAAATTTACCAAGTGCTGTATCTGAGAAGACAGTACGCGATTTATCTCAAGCTGAAATCCGGGGATATTGCGCGCAAAAATCGGCACTTTTTTCTCGCCTTTCAAAGAGAGAAGTACGCCGTCGTTGGCAAATTTCAAAACTTCAGGAAACTGCGGCACATCAAGCACCGTCCACAATGAAGTTTTAGGCTTATAACCTCCGATTGTCTCTAAATCTTTGCCGATAGTTACGTAGATATAATCATTCGTGCCGCTTTTGTATTTAAAGCTTGCGATATTTTGAAAATCATCTTCCAAAGCGTCAAGTTTTAATTCGAGCGGTTTTGATAAGGCTAGTACCTCAGGACCGATATCGTCGTTGTTTGTCCAGCGATAATCGCGTACAAAATTACTACCCCTAACAGAAGGTTTGTCTTTAGGCAGGACAACCGCTTTGACCTGTTTGGACAGATCATTGATATTTACTTTATCTATGAGCTTCACGACCAAAATCTGCTCTTGTTCGTTGCCTTCATTTTCAGCGATAGTCAAAAAGACATTTGAAACTACATTTGTATAAACGCTTGAGACTTGCTGTGAAACTGCCAAATCGCTGTTTATCGGCGCGCCTCCAATGGAAGATTTGACGCCTTTTTTGATATTTAAGACCATTTCACTGTCTATTTCGGGAAGTTTGATAAATTCAGACCTTACCCATGCTTTCATCTTTTTATCGTCGTATTTGACTACAAATTTATAAGGTTTTGGGGCTATTTTATGCTTCTCTGGAGCTTGAAGCTGCATGGAGAGCTGCTTTTCGAAGCTTGCAGCATCTACTGGATATCCGAAATTGACCTCAAATATTACATTTTTTTCATTTGGTTTTTCAGGATTTTGGTACAACTCTCTATAAGCAATACTCATGGTGAAAGGGTCGGTGCTGAACTCGTACTCCTCTTTTTCCAGCTCGACATACTCGCTAAGAAGCTCTTTAGGATTTATCTGAACGGTATATTTTTCCCCGACGCTCCAATCTTCGCTTGGTTTAAATACAAGAGTATATTGGTTGTTCCATGTCCACTCTCCTTTTATCGCGGGAGTGATTTTGATGCCTTTTTCTACGACTTTGCTTACATTTTCAATGGGCGCGGCAGAATCGTTAAACGTAACATACAAAGGATTAAATACGACGGTATTTCTGCTGTAATCGGTTTTATAGGGCTTGTACACGCTAGCGTGGACTTTTACCTTCTCGATTTTCGCTACTTCTATGGGTTTTGGCTGGTTTTGCTGCCAGACATACGCGGCATAACCCGCAAAGGAGAATAGAATAACTGCCGCAAGGCTTATCGCCGTTGTTTTTTTATATTTAAACAGCACGCGGGCTAAAAATCTTAAGGCTTTACCGAGATATCTTAGCCATATCGGCGTCTGCCACTCGATTTTACCGATAAAAAGGCTTATTACAAACGATATCCCTTTTAACGCCAATAAAAAACCTTTTGCGATAAACGATAGAATCTTTTTAAAAAAACGCGGCATGCTGTACCCCTATTTGGTATTTGAAGTAACGAGCATTTTATCTATTATTAATTTAAAATATCATCAATTTCAATAAAAAAACTTAAAATATATCAAAAAAGTTATAACTTATTCCATCTCAAGGCGCATCA
>JAITEH010000069.1 GCA_031282125.1 Campylobacteraceae bacterium | reverse complement strand
GTGAGAAATATCGCTACAGGCTCTTTGACGAAGAGACTTGGCATAAAAGAGGGCACAGTTTTGCCATTCACATTGGTCGAGTTTTACTACAAAGACGACGCGCTTGGCGACCCGCTTGTGAATGACGAACACTGCTTGATACTAAATATCGTGAAAAACAGAGCCGATTTACAAAAATTAAGAGAGCTTGGAACAAAAATAAATGATATTTTAAAGCCGTTTTTTGCGAAAAGAGAGTTAAAACTTGTGGATTTTAAAGTAGAGTTTGGCGTTGATAAAGAGGGCAATATCCTTTTAGCCGACGAGATAAGCCCAGATAGCTGCCGCTTTTGGGATGTAAAAACAAATGAAAAGCTTGACAAAGATAGATTTAGACAAGGCATAGGCGAAGTAAAAGTAGCTTATGAAGAGGTCTTAAAAAGAATTTTGCAAGATTAAATTTTTTTAGGCTTTTTCAAAGCCTGATTTATAAAAACTAAAAAGAGTTAAAAAATGAAAGTTATAGCAAATATCAGACTAAAACAAGGAGTGCTTGACCCGCAGGGCAAAGCAGTCCATCATGCGCTCGCATCTTTGGGTTTTGGCGAAGTCGAGAGCGTGAGAATAGGCAAACAGATAGTCTTGCATGTGAACGAAACAGACAAAGAAAAAGCGAAAAAAAGAGCCGAACTCATGTGCGAAGAGCTGCTCGCGAACACTGTGATAGAAGATTATGAGGTTGAAATCAAATAATGAAAGCAGCCATTATCGTATATCCTGGGACAAACTGTGAAAACGACACGCAGTATGCGTTCAATCTCTTGGGTCAAGATGTCGTCATGCTTTGGCATAAAGAAGAGAAACTACCCAAAGATATCGACCTTGTCGTACTTCCGGGAGGTTTTAGCTACGGAGATTATTTAAGATGCGCGGCGATAGCAAAATTTGCTCCTATCATGAAAGACGTTATAGATTTTGCTGGCAATGGCGGTCTTGTTCTTGGCATTTGCAACGGTTTTCAGATACTGCTTGAGCTAAAACTATTGCCAGGAGCCATGATAAAAAACAAAAATGTCCATTTCATCTCAAAATATCAGCATTTGAAAGTTACTGACAACAACAATAGATTTTTAAAGCACTTCAAAACGGGCGATATTTTGAATGTTCCGATAGCTCATGGAGAGGGAAATTATTTCATTGATGAAGCTGGCTTGAAAGAGCTTAAAAAAAACAACCAAATACTTTTGACTTACTGTGATGAAAACGGAAATGAAGACAACCCTAACGGCTCCATGGAGAGTATCGCAGGAATCTGCAACAAAAACAGAAATATTTTCGGACTCATGCCTCATCCCGAGCGCGCTATGGAGAAGATTTTGGGAAGCGATGACGGCGTAAAAATGCTGCGTGGATTTATAGGATAAATCTATGAAAAAGTTTTTTTGGTTCAACCTGTTTTTTATATTTTTTATAAATATTGCCGCCGCGCAGTCTTTTAATTTGGCAGATCAGATAAAACAGTATCAGCAAATCGGCAAAGATGCAAATACGGCAGTTGAATCAAATGAAGATATAGAAGATTCGCAAAGTAACGACAACAGCGGGCAATCGCTGTTTTTGTCATACGAATCTGCTCCTGCAAGAGTTTACGCGGGGGAGATTTTCCCAATAACATTAAAAGCCATCATAACGCGCGATGATTATGAGAAGATATCGACGCATTTGGCAAATTCCGATAAGTTTCGCATACTAAATCTAAACTCACAATGGGAAAAAGACCAAAACGGCGAATACTACACAAATACTTTTTATCTTCAAGCCCTTAATGCAAGCTCAGCACTTCCAGAGTTTGTCACAGAACTTATAAGCGCTGATACTGTCATAGAAGAAACGGCGTTAAGAGGCGCGGATATAGAGGTAGTGCAGATAAAAGGCGACGCTAAGTTTTCGCGCGTAACGGCACGAAGTCTTGCGGTGAAAAACGAAGCGACAAGCAAATTTGACGATAAATCCCTCGTAGTAACGCTTGAGATAGAGTCAACATACGGCAATTTAAGAGAGTTAAATATCTATAACGGCAGTATCAATGAATACAAAGAGAGTCCGTCTCTCCAATCCATCGAATACACCATTATCGTTCCAAACTACATGAAAAGCATTGATTTTACATATTTTAATAGCGTAAGCGGCGATTTTCAGTCTGTTTTGGTGCCGTTAAATATCAAAAGCGACGATTTGAGTACGCATACGGATTTGAATCCAAAAGAGAATAAATTCAAATTCTATAAAGATATACTTTTTGCCGTTCTTGGAATTTTGGGAATCGTTATATTTATCTTCAAACGGTACAAAATAGCTCTCATTGTCTCTTTCTTGCTTTTCGCCTATCTTTTTTATGCAAATAACCCTTTCAACCAAGGCGTTGTTGTTAAAGACAGCGTTATACGCGTTTTGCCGACTGA
The DNA here is from genome assembly GCA_031282125.1 of Campylobacteraceae bacterium. Taxonomy (GTDB): domain Bacteria; phylum Campylobacterota; class Campylobacteria; order Campylobacterales; family Campylobacteraceae; genus JAIRKW01. The sequence continues at coordinate 5,192 of JAITEH010000069.1, read as the reverse complement.
GAAATCTTCCATTTTTCATATCACCGACGGAGATTTGGAGATAGAGATATTAGCCCGCAAAGACGGCTACGTCAAAATACTGCTTCCAAGCGGCAGAATCGGCTGGGTAAAGGAAGAGAGTGTTAGCAAAAATTAGGTCTGTTTATACATTGACTGTATTTATTTTGACGGTTGCGATTACTATTTTTTTTATGTTTTTATTTAGGCCGTATCATAGATTTTTCAGACGCGTCTGGGGAAATGCGCAAAAATACCTGATAGGATTTAGAATAGACGTTAGGGGCAAGCCCGATTTAGACGCAAGACTTATCGTCATGAATCACCAAAGTGTACTCGATATAGTCGTTATGGAAGCGATATATCCGCTAAATACCGCATGGGTAGCCAAAAAAGAGATATTTGACCTTTTCTTTCTCGGGCAAACGACAAAACTTTCAAGTATGATATCTTTAGATAGAAGCGACAAAAGAGCTATGGTGAAACTTTTAAAAGATGCCAGAGACAGGATTGAAAAAGGCCGCCCTGTAGCGATATTTCCCGAAGGGACAAGGGGCAGGGGCGAGAAATTGTTAAAGTTCCAAATCGGCGCAAAAATCCTTGCCGAAAAGCTTAATCTCATAGTCCAGCCTGTCGTCATAGCTCATGCAAGAGAGATTTTTGACTCGCAAAATTTCAAAGTAAAAAGCGGAACGGCTATCGTCTCGTATCTTCCGCCCATCAATCCAAAAGACGATGAAAAATGGTACGAAAAACTGCATGAAGATATGCAAGAAGAGCTGACAAAACTACTGTCGGAATGAATAAAACTTGATAAGTATTTTAACGTTAGAGTAGAATAATAAAAGGGGTGATTTTGCAAACAACAAAATTTAAAAAATCTGCCTTTATATCATCTTGTGGCGTGGGACTTATACTGCTTGGTATGTTTTTACTCTTTTTGCTTGGCTTGCATCAGTATTTTACATGCGAAACATTATTTGAGTGCGGTTTCAGAAAAAGCGATTTTGCTCATGTAAATCTGCAAAATATCTTTATATTTACAGCTTTCGGTACGATTTTTGCAGGTATTTTAGTAGAGCTTAGAGGAGTTTTTCTACTCTCTAAAGCAGCTTGTAATATGACTATTTTTTACAATAAACTAAATTTATACTTTGCCATTTCTCTCTTTTTTGCGCTGTCTTTGAAAAATATGATGGCTTCGTCAGAACATTTTTTCCTCATTGCTATAAAGGTCAGTCATGTTAGCCGCAGTGCTCCTGCTGGTTTTATCGGAGATATTGCAGGAAGAATTATGGTATTATTAGCCATTGTGTATGTTATCTTTTTTTTATGCAAAAATAGTATCTATCTGCCAAAAGTCTTTAATACGATTGTTCCAAAAAATAGATTTGCAAGGTGGAGTATTCATATATTATCGGCAATATTATCTATTTTTTTAAGCTATTTTATATTTAGAGATATCACTATAATTGTATTTTTGCCGTATCTTTTATCGCTTTTAGTGACATATTATCAAATATCTAAAGCATCAGAAGCAAATAACATTGCCATAAATAAAGATAGTAAAGTGTCTATGGGTATTAATACTGCGGTTATTGTAACTTTCATCGTTATGATAATTGCTTCCATATTTTCTCATTTTATCGCTTCTATCTTGTTTGTATTTTTAGTGCCGATACTTCTTACGATTCCTGTTTTTATAATTCTTATTTTGGAAAGTTTTAATTTAACAAAAACAACAATATTGATTGCCGCCATAGAGACGATAATTTTTTGGATACTATTTTTCTCGCCGCTTTATGCCGCGCTATTTGTCCGCTAAGTAGTTTTTTAAGAATATTACAGTAAAATCTCAGGCTAAAATTAATAAAGGAAGTATATGAAACGCACATATCAGCCGCACAATACGCCAAGCAAACGAACGCATGGATTTCGTGCAAGAATGAAGACAAAGAACGGTAGAAAGGTCATCAATGCACGCCGTGCAAAAGGCAGAAGAAGATTGGCAGTATAGGCTCTTACCGCCCATTAAAAAAGAGCGGTGAGTTTTCAATAATCTATAAAGTTGCAAATAGATGGCACTGTGACGGTGCCGTGGTCTTTTACAAAATATCGGACGAGAAAAAAGCAGGATTTACCGCAGGCAAAAAAGTTGGTAATGCGGTTTTTAGAAACCGTGCCAAAAGAAGACTTAGAGCGATTTTTGCAGAGTTTGAGCAAAAACTAAAAGATGGAATTTATCTCTTTGCAGCCAAAGAAGGCATAAAAGACATGAGTTATAAACAGTTAAAAAGCTCGCTTTCGTGGTCTTTTAAAAGGCTTGAGTGTTTGAAATGATAAAAAAAATTGCATTATGGTTTTTAAAACTTTATCAAAATTTTTTTACGCTTTTTAGCTTTGGAAGTTGCCGTTATTACCCGACATGTTCGGAGTATGCAAAGTGGCAGATAGAGTATAACAGCCTGTTTTGCGCGCTTTTAATGTCTGCTTTGAGGATTTTGCGGTGCAATCAGCTTTTTGCGGGCGGCATTGATTATCCTAAAATCAAAAGAAAAAGGATAAAAACTCCCAAGCTTTTGACAGGCTCGTTCAAAAAAACAGATGTTGCGGTGTGGTTTGTTCCGACGAATAACAAAAATTTTTTTGTAATCAAATCGCTTCGCAAAGTATAAATATTAAATTTAAGGATTTTTCGTGTTAGACAAGATGAGCACACAGCAAAGAGTAATATTAGCTACGGTTTTAGCGGCGATATTTTTTATTTTTTACTCACACTATTTTACCCCACAACAAATTGACAGCGTTAACGCTACGCAGCAGCAGGCGCAATCCAACGAAGCTCCGCAGGTTGTCACAACTACGACAAATGTGGCTCCCGTAAGTTCGAGAAGCGTTGATGAGATTATCGCTAAAGTTGAAGCGCAGGATTTTGAGATATATATAGATAAATTGGGACGTATCTCAAAATACTTTTTGAACGGCGGCGATTTTAAAGATGAGAACGGCGAGAGAATACAGCTTATAGATGATTCCGTTTTACCTTTGCCTTTGGAAGTTAGATTCAGCGATACGCTGTTAAACAACGAAGCGTTCAGCAAATCTTACAACGCCGATACACAAAAGATAATTTTAGGTGACGAGCCTCAAACTTTGACACTTACGCAAGAACTTGAAGGCGTAACTCTTACAAAAAAGATAACTTTTACAAGCGACAAGGGATATGAAGTAGAGATATCGCTTTCCCAGCCAAAAGATTATTTTATCTCGACAGGTTTTCGTCCGAATGTTATGGCTGACGGATATACGTTTCATGGCGCGATTATCAAAAAGAGCGACGGCTCTATAGAGACGATAGAAGACGGAGATATCAAAAAGAAGGCACTGTTTTCCAACGCTTCATTCGCCGCCGCAAGCGATAGATACTACACGACTTTACTTGCTAATTTCGATGAAAAGTTAAATATAGTAGTAAGTCCTGCCAAAGATGAAAACCCAAATATTTTTATAGAGGGCAGAGAAAATATCAAACTCATAGGCTACATAGGACCTAAGTCAAAAGTCAATATACATGCGGTAGATAAAAGACTTGACGATGTTATAGAGTACGGATTTTTTACATGGATATCAAAACCGCTATTCTCATTTTTGTATTTTATCCACTCAAAAGTCGGCAATTGGGGCTGGTCGATAGTCATCATCACGATAATTATCAGACTTATACTCTACCCGCTTACATATCGCGGCATGGTATCTATGAATAAACTTAAAGAGCTTGCTCCAAAAGTCAAAGAGCTGCAGGAAAAATATAAAAGCGATAAGCAAAAACTAAATGTTCATGTCATGGATTTATATAAAAAACACGGCGCGAATCCTATGGGCGGATGCTTGCCGATACTTATACAGATTCCTATATTTTTTGCGATTTATAAAATGCTGTTTAATACGATAGAGCTTAAAAATGCAGAGTGGATTTTTTGGGTGCAGGATTTGGCGGTGAGAGACCCTTATTTTATACTCCCAATCGCCATGGGACTTACCATGTTTTTGCAGCAAAAAATGACGCCGACGACTTTTACAGACCCGATGCAAGAGAAGATTATGAAGTTTTTACCGCTAATCTTTACGGTATTCTTCTTGTGGTTCCCCGCAGGTCTAACGCTTTACTGGTTTGTAAATAATCTCTTTTCAATTTTCCAGCAAATGTATGTAAATAAGCATTTTAAACGTCTCAAAGAGAAAGAAAAAGAAAAGGCACAGCAATGAGAGTAGAAGCAGATACGTTAGAAGAAGCTTACTCAAAAGCGGCTGAAGAGTTATCCTGCTCGGTAACCGAACTTGATTTACAAGTTTTGCAATATCCCAAAAGCGGATTTTTAGGATTTGGCAAAAAGAGCGCCATCGTAGAAGTCAGGCGCAAAGCGGATGCGGGAAATCATCAACGCTATGAGCGAAACAATAAAAAAGAGCGTTTTGAACAGCACAAAAAATTTGACAAAAGAGAACGCAGAGCAGAAGTGAGCGCTCCAAAGCAAGAGTTCAAAAAACAAGAAACTGTCGTAAAAAAACAAGACGCGGCGGTTGTGGAGCGTCCCGCTGTGAAAAAGAGCGTGTCTGTCGCCACGCCTTTTGACGATAAATTTCACAAAGATAAGATTAATCCAAGCAGCATTATTTACGAAGTGCAGGACAATATAAAGATGCTTTTTTCAAATCTATATTTTGAAGTTTCGGATATCAACGTTTCGGTTTATGACGACGATACGCTTTTGATAAAGATTGACGGTCCAGACGCCGCGCTTTTGATAGGAAAAGAGGGCTGCAGATATAAAGCGCTCTCATATCTTTTGTACAAATGGATTAATATCAAATACGGACTTGATATACGGCTTGAAATCGCAGAGTTTTTGAAAAACCAAGAAGAGATGATGGGCAAATATCTAACTCCCATTATAGAGCGCATATATACGCACGGCAAAGGACAGACGAAGATACTTGACGGCGTACTTATCAAAATCGCGCTCGAAAGACTCCGCGGCGAATTTCCCGAAAAATATGTCGGTATCAAAAACGGCAGAGACGGCGGAAGATTTATAGTCGTAAATGAGTTCAACAGGAAAAACACATAGATACAATAGCCGCAATTGCAACCGCTCATGGAACAGGTTCTATAGCGGTTGTAAGAGTGAGCGGGA
>JAITEH010000012.1 GCA_031282125.1 Campylobacteraceae bacterium | reverse complement strand
GCGCGGTATTTTGTCAATTCCATTCAGACGATGTTTTTGGCAGGCAATGTTTATGAGATATTTTTAATAAGCTTAGCGGGAATATTAACTATCGGAACAGTTTTATTTGTATTGGTTTTGCTAAATTCCAGAAAAGGCTTAAAATGAGACTGCTAGCGCTTATCAAAAAAGAGTTATTGTCTATCAGAAGCGATAAAAAAAGTATGTTGATCATTATCGCGCTGCCGTTGGTGCAGATTTTGATTTTCTCATTTGCGGCAACGACAGAAGTAAGATATATGGATTTGGCTGTTTTCGACCAAGACGGAAGTTATCAAAGCAAAGAGTTTGTACAAGAGATCAAAGGCTCAAAATACGTTAGAGATTTGACAAATGTCCAAAACTACGAAACGGCGCAAAAGATGATAGATACGCAAAAAATCATCGCATTTGTGGTCATACCCGACGGTTTTTCTAAAAATCTTGGCACGCAGGATTCGCAGATACAGCTCATACTCGACGGACGCCGCTCAAATACCGCGCAAGTCGTAGAGGGGTATATATCGCAAATATTGATGAAAACGCAGTCAAAAGATGAAAGTCCGCTAGACCTTCAAATGCACTATCTTTACAATCAAAATCTAAACAACTTTTGGTTTATAGTGCCAAATCTTTTCGGTTCCATCACCATGCTTTTGGCTATTATCTTGTGCTCTTTGTCTTTGACGCGCGAAAAAGAGCTTGGTACTTATGAGCAGATTTTGGTCTCTCCGTTAAGTTCGTACGAAATACTTCTTGGCAAGCTAATCCCAGGACTTCTCATAAGCATTGGAGTTTCGACTTTGGTTTTGTGCTTGTCTATTTTTGTCTATGAGATACCGTTTTTGGGTTCATTGGCACTTTTATACGTGGGAGTTATCATATTTTTATTTACCATCTCTGGAGTAGGACTTTTTATATCTGCCGTTTGCAAAACACAACAGCAAGCTATTTTGGGCTCTTTTGTCTTTTTGCTGCCATCGTTTTTGCTCTCGGGCTTCACAACTCCTGTAGAAAATATACCTTCATGGCTTCAACCGCTCTCAGACCTCATCCCGCTAAAATATTACATCATATTTATCAAAGGTATTTTTCTAAGAGGCATGGAGTTTCATACCGCTTTGCCTTTGCTCATTAAAATGTTTTTATTGGGCATTGTTTCTCTTGGCGCGGCATTTATTTTGTTTAAGAGAAAAAACGGATAGATATTTGACGATTTAAAAAGCCAAAAGCGTGTCTTTATCTATTGTAAAAACGCACTAATTTAAAGCAAAGTCCCATGACGCGGCCGTAATCCCATCAAAACTTTTATATTTCTTAATATCATAATCTCTTCTATTTTTTTAAAAATAGACTCGCTTATTATATTTTTCATAATTAAAATAGCAACATTAATCATTAACAATAAAATAAGTATGCGCGATTTAAAAGGCTATAAATCGTTGTCGTATTATAATTGTGATTTGTTGATATATAATCTATTTATTGATATAATTAGAAAATTTATTTCAGGAGGATAAGTATGGGAGCAACACAAATTGCCATTTTAGCAATTGTCGTATTGTTTGCGATTTTTATTATCAGCATTTACAATACGCTGGTCGCACTCAAAAATCGCTACTTAAGTGCTTTTGCTCAAATCGAAGTGCAGCTCAAAAGGCGTTATGATTTGATACCAAATCTCGTTGAAACGGCAAAAGCCTATCTCAAACACGAAAGAGAGACGCTTGAGCTCGTCGTCAAAGCGCGAAATCAAGCCGCTCAAACTTTAGAAAGAACGAGAGTCGATCCTTCGAGTCCTTCGAATATTCAAGCTCTTGGAAGTGCGGAATACACTCTCAGCGGCGCGCTTGGGAAACTAAACGTTGTCATTGAAGCGTATCCCGAGTTGAAAGCCAATGAAAATATGATGAGACTGCATGAAGAGATAGCGACTACAGAAAATAGAGTAGCTTTTGCAAGGCAGGCATTTAACGACGCCGTCATGTCTTACAATACTTATCGTCAATCATTTCCGCAAAATCTGCTTGCATCGTCATTTGGTCATGCAAAAGATGCTGTGCTTTTAGAGTTTCAAGACGGCGCGGCTATCCAAAACACGCCAAAAGTTAGTTTTTGATAAAAAATGAACTTTTTTGAACAGCAAAACAGCGCAAAGAAAAGGTCGAGACTATTAATCACGCTATTTTTGCTTGGTACGATTGGAATCTGCGCGCTGGTAAGCTATGTTTGCGGAGCAATCGCTCTATATTACTCAAGTCGCGGCGACGCAGGACTCTCTTTGTTTAATGTTTTGCAAAACGCGCCGTCAAAACTGCTTTTGGTCTCTTTTTTCACAACATTTGCAGTGATAGTTTTAGAATCGTTATCTAAGATATCAATACTCTCAAACAACGGCGGCAAAACCATCGCCCTATCGCTTGGCGGCAGATATTTGAACAAAAATACAGTTGCTATCGAAGAGCGGATACTTTTGAATGTCGTAGATGAAATATCCATAGCTTCAGGCATTCCATCGCCGCCTGTTTACCTCTTGGACAAAGATAATACCATAAACGCTTTTGCTGCTGGTATGACTTACGACGATGCTGTTATCGGAGTAACAAAAGGCGCGATAGATTATTTAAATAGAGATGAACTTCAAGGAGTAATAGCACATGAATTTAGTCATATATTTAACGGCGACATGAAGTTAAATATCCGTGCAATTGGTATCTTGCACGGTATTTTATTTATAAGCCTTGTAGGCGAGTTTTTGATGAGGTCTTTTTCCAAAGGCAACAATAAAAACGGCGGCGTATTTGTTTTAGCGGGGTTTGCTTTGTATATCACAGGATATATAGGGCTCTTTTTCGGAAGTCTTACGAAGGCTGCCATAAACAGGCAAAGAGAGTATCTTGCCGACGCTTCGGCAGTACAATTCACAAGACATCCGAGAGGATTGGCCAACGCTTTAAAAAAAATAGGGGGTGTGGGTTCGTTCATTAGTTCGGTTAAAGCAGATGAGTTTAGTCATCTATATTTTTCAAGCGGGGTTAAAAACCTGTTTTCGTTTAGTACGCATCCGCCGCTTGAAAAAAGAATCCGCGCGCTTGAACCAAGTTGGAACGGTAAAGTTATCGTTCCAAAACTGATCAAACATAAGGAGAAAAAACATATGCAGGAAGGTAATGAGAAAACGTTGAAATTCGCAACGACAACAGCTGCGATTTTAAATAATGTAGATAATATAGGCACGTTAAATCCGCAAAAATTAGACGATGCCGCCCAAAAAATAGAACATATTCCGCAGATTTTACGCGAATGTACAACTCATCCTATTTTGGCGCAGTTAATTATTTTTTCAATGCTTTTGGATACAAATAAGACTATTAAAAAAATACAGGAAAATATCATCGAAAATGAGTTTTATCAAAATACAAGCGAGAATTTTCACGCGATAAAAAACGCCGTTTCGGAACTTGACAAAGAGGCAAATCTCAACCTCATCAACCTTAGCATGGCAACACTGAAATCCATCACAAAAGAGCAGTATTTTTTATTTAGAAGTCTGGTAAATCGCCTCATAGAAGCCGACAAAAGCGTTTCATGGTTTGAACTAAACTTAAAATATCTTGTGCTATATCCTTTGGATATCTCGTTTGGGCTGCAAAATATCCCTGCCGAAGTGTATTCGAATCTGACACCTATCAACCTTGAGATATCGACTCTATTATCAGCCATTGCATGCAGTCAATTTGACGACGAACAAAGCGCGCAGGACGCATTTAACAAAATGGCGGATATAGCGGATGCGAAAACATTAAAATACGTACCGCTCCAAAATATCTCTCTGCCGCTTTTGGAAAATGCTTACTACACGGCGCAAAAATGCAAACCGATATTAAGACGAAAGATATTTGAGATAGCTATAGGACTTTTAAAATCAAACGGCAAAATCAACGCCAAAGATTTGGAAACGGTACATGCCCTTGCAGCTCTTTTACACCTGCCTATAAGTATATAAAAAAAGGGATATACCAAAGCATATCCCAAATTTATCAAAAATAACCAGTAACGCCAAGCCAAAAGTTTCTTGATTTTGCTTTGAGGTTATAATCGTCCGTAAATGTCGCGTCATAACCGCCGCTGCTATTAGGAGTGAATGTCGTCTTGTAAGATGTGAAATCTTTATCAAGCAAGTTATTTATCCTTGCATGAAATACCAAATTATCATTTGCTTTATATGAAGCTCCAAGATTTAAAACTTCATATCCTTTGTAATACAAAAGATTGTTATCCGAGTCAACTCCTCGATATCTTTTATCTTCCATCTCAAGAGCCAAATTTGTACTAAGAGCCTCATTTACAGCCCAATCAAGCATAACATTTCCTTTATGTTTCGCACTTGAAGTAAGAGGTCTGCCTTTTTCGCTTCCGCTTGTCTGTTCAGAGTCAATATACGTATAATTCATTCTCAAAGAGAGCTGTGGGATAAAAACAAATTTTCCAGCTATCTCGAAACCTTTTACTTCAGCTTCGGAGATATTCTGCTTTCTTGAAAGTCCGTTATTATTGCCAAGAGCGGCAACCCAAGCATCGCCGATATCGACACAATTTGTAGTAGTAGTTGCGTCGCAAATCTTTAGCGTGTCACTGCTTACAATCTTATCTTTAAATTTATTTACAAAAAATGTGAAGTTGAAACTATGACCTTTCTCATGATTATAATAGACTGCGATTTCACTATTTACGCTTGTTTCGGGCTTTAAGTCTGGATTTCCTATCCATGGAGAAGTTCCTTGCCCGCCAAATCCCGTGATTCCATACTGCAAATCCGTAGCTTTTGGGGTTTTATATCCTGTTGATACGCCGCCTTTAAACGCCCAATTTTCGGAAGGCTCATAGTTAAGATATAGTCTCGGACTTATATGCGAGCCGAAATTATCATGATGGTCATACCTTGCGCCACCTGTAATCGACAACTCGTCTGTTAAGAAAAAAGTATCTTCGGCAAAAAGTGCAAACTGCTTAAATGAAAATTTATCATCTTCCGTGTAAGAACCGTTATTGTCCAACGCATAAATTCCATCTTTCAACGCGGCGTCTATAAACTGACCTCCAACTACTATATAGTTTGATTCTAACGGTATCTTGCTTACATGGTCAAATATGAACTGGCTTGATTCAAGAGTTCTTGTCGGACGAGGCAAAAACGCGTTAAGTTCTGCCATTTGAGTTGCATTTAAGTTTGACATAATGCCGCTTGAGTTAGACCATAAATCCTGCAATCTCAATCTCTCTTCGGCTGAAAACGGCAATGAGCGGCCGTAGTTATTTGTCGTGATTTGAGATATGCCAGTTTCAGTCGTTACTGTTCCCCATTTTCCCGTATGAGTCAGCCCATACTGTTCTCTTTCCAATCGCTGATCCGAGCTATACCCTACTCTTGGAGCAACTTTTCCGCCCGAAGCTCGCCAAATAGATGATATAGAGTCCAATGTGCCTACCTGCGACTCTGAGTTATCATATTTTTGTTTTGAAAGGTCATAATCAAACGCAAACTCTTGATTTTCTACGGGCACAAATGTGATAGTTGTCCCTATCTCCCAATTTGTATTTGCGACAGTCCGTCCGCCTGCGCCAAATCCCAATGTCCTCTCATGCACAACACCGTTTGGGTCTGTTACGGATTCGTAATTTGGATTTGAAGCCTCTCTTTTATAGATACTTCCCCTGAGAGCGATAGATAATTTATCTTTGATGATAGGACCCATGATATTAAAATCTGCCGTTCTGTCATCGCCAAAATCAGAATTTCCCTCCAATGTCAAAGAGCTGCCGACCGAACCGCTCCACTCTGGAGTAATCTTTTTTGTGATGATATTTATCACACCGCCTATCGCATCCGAACCGTACAGCGTGGACATCGGCCCTCGTATAACTTCTATCCTCTCTACTGCGGTAACGGGCGGCAAATGGTTGTAATGAGCGCCGACGTAAACGTTATTTTGATACAAATCGCCAACGTTATTTTGGCGTCTTCCGTTTATCAGCAAAAGCGTATAATCCGAACCCATACCTCTTATACTGATAGTCCCCTCGCCTCCTTTATCCCTTGTCTCTCCTATATCCACGCCTTCTATATCCCTAACCGCGTCAAGCAGCGTGATATATTGCTTTTTTGCAAGATCTTCAGCCGTTATGACAGAAATACTTGCAGGCGCTTCTACGATTTTCTGCTCATGTCCTGCGGCGCTGACGACTTTTATCTCATCCAACTCGACAGCCTCTTCTGCTTGCGCATAAGAGACCGAAGCAAGACAAACAAAAGCAGTAATTGCACTGCAAACTACTCTATTTCTCATTTGAACTCCTTAAAATTACGATATTGATAATGATTATTATCGTTTTAAGCGAATAGTATATGAAAAAAACTTAAAATAGTATAAAATTACATAAAGTGAATATGTATTTGAAAGTATAGAAAATTTATATTGGGGACGGCGTTATTTTGCCGCTCTTGGCAAGCGGTGCAGATTTAATATGCCGCGGCTAAAGATTAATTTTCAAAAAAGCTTGATAACTATTTTCGCACCCTTTTGTGTTTTTAAAAATAAAAATATATTGGTTATGTTTTAGGCTTCACAACCGTAACAATCTCTTGTGTAAACTTTACTTTTTCTCCTTGTTTCACAAGTGCTTTAAACGTCTCTTTTTCGCCCAAAAATACAATAGTCGAACCCATCTCAAAAAATCCCATCTCTTCGCCTTGGAAGAGATTTAGATTTTTGTAGGTAAAGTAGCTTTGTTCGTATTTTTTGACATTTGTCGCGATATTCTCATCAAACAAAAAGCGGATTTTACCGACGTTCAAAGCTCCTACAAACACAAGCCAAAAGCGCGATTTCAAAGCCGTTTCGCACTCCACAACAACCCTTTCGTTTTCACAGAAAAGTTCGGCTTTTTTGTTAAGCCATTTTAGATTTACAGGATAAAGCGCGCCCGGTATATGAGTAGCTTTCAAAACTCTCATGTCACATGGCGCATGATAGTGGTGATAATCCGAAGGTGAGAGGTAAAAGTTGATAAAAAGTCCGTTTTTTAACTTTTCTTTATCTTTGCGCGGCGTGTAAGAGCCCAAAAGCAAATTGATTGAATACGAAAATCCTTTTATCTGCAATGCTGTTAAGCCGCCTTTTTCTATCGTGCCAAGCTCTGTTATCAGCGCATCACATGGAGAGATAAGCGCATTTTCATTCTTGATAAATTCTCTTTTTTTGACCAAATCTCTCGTAAAAAGTCTGCCCAAACTATCGTAATATGCCGCTTCTTTAAATTCGCTCATGTCGATTTTGAATATCTTGATATAAGTTTTGTTGATAAAAGTTTGTATTTTTCTGGGAAACTTGACGGCGGCAAATACGCCAAAAATTCTTGATATACCATTTGTCATGCATCTATCCTTTTAATTCTAATTTTACAATTTCCGAAGGAGCCAATATCCTCAAAGGCGGCCCCCAATAACCAACTCCCGAGCTTACAAAAATCTGCGTTTTTTGGCTGTGCTGATAGAGTCCGTACAGATAAGGCTGATCTATAAGCACCAAAAGTCCAAACGGAAATATCTGTCCGCCGTGCGTATGTCCGCTTATGATGAGATCTACGCCATCTTTATCTCTTATCTTATCCACAACTTTTGGCTGATGCGACAAGAAAATAGTAGGAAGACTCATGTCGCGCCCACTTAAAGCTTTTGCAATATCTGGTTTAAATATACCGTATCTTTCACCTCTGATGTCATTAATGCCAGCCAAATTTATGCGTCCGTCAATGATAACATTTTCATTCTCCAAAACTCTTATGCCAAAACTTTTAATCAGCTCCACGACGCCAGCGACATTATCAAAATACTCATGATTGCCAAGCACATAATATACGCCGTATCTGCTTTTTAATTTTTGCAGAGGTTCAAGTTTTTCTTTGGCGTATTTTGGAGACATATCGACTAAATCGCCCGTGATAACGACTATATCTGCGTCCAGTTCATTTGCGCCGTCCACAACTTCTTGCATGAACTCTCTGCCCAAAACTTTTCCTATATGCGCGTCCGTGATATGCACAATGCTAAGAGCAGAACTTAAGCCATCGATTTTGACGGCAACTTTGCGCCTGATCGGCTTACTGAAACCGCCTATAAGACCTTTTAATATCCATGAGATGGAGGCTATCAATATCGTGATGTCAAGTATATATTTCAGAGCTTGTCTGCGCTCTTTACTGAAAGGCAGGATGAACAGCGGCACGCGCAAGATAAAATATAAAAGCGAAAAGAAAAAAAGTATAAAAGAGATACCGACTAATGCAGCGGTGAACTGCAATATAAACAAATCCTCTCCGCTGCGCCTGAATGATGTGAGATAATACACTTCAAGCGCCGTCATGAGCAGCAGTACAAGCGCGATAACCCATCGCCATTTTTTAAAAAACTCTATCCTGTAAAAAAAGCATACAAAGCTAAATAGATTAAGGATGAACATCACGACAGACGCTATAATACTAAAAGTAAGCAAAATTTCCTCCCGCCCAAATCATAAATAGATTTTACAAAAATAGCTGTAAATAGTTTGTTATAATTATAAAAATTTATAAGGAATATCGTGAAAATACCTGTCAAATGGTTAGAAAATGAACTGCCTTTGCGGGTGAAGGATGCGATTATTTATATGCTGACTTACGATAAATGATATAGACATTAGTAAAAAAACTCAAGGGAACTTTGTCCCTTGAGTTAAAGATTATTTCGAGTTATCAAAATACGATGAGACATCGTCTTTGTAATCTCTCAACTTTTCATCTAACCGTCCGTTTGCTTTAGCCTGTTTGAGCCACTCCTGCTCGATTTTGCTTTTGAACTCCTGCTTTTCGGCAATAAGCTTTTTCATATCCAAACCTGCCAATTTTTGAGCGTTCTCTTTCGTAGAAAAATCAGGCGCCGAGTAGTTT
>JAITEH010000125.1 GCA_031282125.1 Campylobacteraceae bacterium | reverse complement strand
TACATAGAGGGTATTAAAAAAATAATGAATGACGATAAAAAGAGAATTGAATTAGCAAAAGATGCGATTAATTATATAAAAAAAGTACATAATATCCCAAGATTTATTGGCGACTTGCGAAGTGTGATTTTTGAGGAGATATATAAATGAAACAAACTTCTTTTTCAGTGATTGTTCCAACTTTTAATGTTCAGGACTATGTCATTAAGGCGTTAGATTCTATATTTGTGCAAGATTATGAGAATGTTGAAGTTATAATCGTAGATGATGCTTCTATGGACAATACTGTTCAAAAGATTGAAAATTATATTGCACTGCAAAAGAGTCATAATCAGCATATTAAGTTTATCAAATGCGAAGTCAATAGGGGACTTAGCACAGTTCGCGAAGAGGGATTGAAATATGCACAAAATGAGTGGATTTTGTTTTTGGATAGCGACGATTGGTACAACGATGGGCTTTTCAAGGAGTTAAATAGAGTTATTCAAAACAATTCTGATATAAATATCATAGAATTTAACTTTGACTTTATAAACGAATATACGCAGCGCAAGAAGATTGCATATAGTGATAGAGGTGTGTCAAGTATAAGGAAAAGTGCTGAAGAGAATATAATGACAGCTGTAGCGGTGTGGAATAAATGTTTTAGAAAAAGCTTTTTGGAAAATATAAATCTACCGCCGATCCCACGTACTGTTTTAGATGATGCTCCATTTACTATTTGTGCTCTGCTCGCCGCCAAATATTTTTATTGGTTGGATTTTATCGGATATAGCTATATAGAGCGCAATAACTCGCTGTCTAAACAAGCATCTATGTATTTTCGTGTTTTTCACTCTATCGTATTTATGGAAAAAGAGTTAAAGCGGTTGAAGATTTACGATAAAACACAATTTGAAGTCATATCAATATGCCTGTTGAGTTACAATTTGCACAGATATAGCGATTCTTTGGAATATAAGAATTTTTACAATGAGTGTAGAAAGTTTTTTCACTCATTTGATTTGGAAAAAAATATTAAAACGCCTATTACATATAATCGTAAAATATACAAACGTGTTCTTTTATATCCATATTGGTTGTTTAAATTAAGAGTAAAAATATCAAAATCAATACGAAGATTAAGAAAAACAGTTTTAAATTTTTTAAAAAAATTAGTGAAAAACCATATTAAGTCGAGCCAATAAACGATTCATTTATCTAAGTTTACATACAATTTTTACATTCTCCATCTATCATGCATCCAGAACCACTGCTCTGGCGCTTCATTAATGGCGCGTTCTAAGATATCGTTATAGTATTGCGTCATGGCTTGTATCTTATTGTCTTCGCTCTTTTTCTCTTCTGCTTTGTAGTCTGCCGTGCCGTATAAAATTATGCTGTATTTTTCATCCTCTTCCCTCTTTGCAAACATCGGAATTACCAATGAATCGTATCTAAGTTTCATGCTTGCAACAGATTTTACATTCTCCATCTATCATGCATCCAGAACCACTGCTCTGGTGCTTCATTAATGGCGCGTTCTAAGATATCGTTATAGTATTGCGTCATAGCTTGTATTTTATTGTCTTCGCTATTTTTTTCTTCTGCTTTGTAATCAGCCGTGCCGTATAAAATGATGCTGTATTTTCCATTCTCTTCCCTCTTTGCAAACATCGGAATTACCAATGAATCGTATCTAAGTTTCATGCTTGCAACAGATATAGTCGTGCGGCACTCCATACCAAAAAAAGTCGCCAAAACACTATTTGTGCGTCCTGCTTTTTGGTCTATGAGCAGACCGACATTCCCGCCGCCTTTAAGAGTTTTTACCATCTGCCTCATGGCTTCGTTTTTGTATATATTTTTGTTTCCATGTTTTTCTCTAAACGGCTTTGTTAAGTTTTTTTCTATTAGTTTATTGTCTCCCTCTCTTCCTATCGCAGTTATAGGATAGCCGTTGATTGCCAGCAGATACGGTAAAATCTCCCAATTACTAAAATGAGCGGTTATAAAAATAATACCTTTTTTATTATCTCTTGTGATACCTGCTATACTTTTTAAAATTTCATCTTTGTTGATTATGAGGTCATCAATCTTTTTTTTCTCATTTATGATCAACATGACTTCGGCGGCAGTCACGGCAACGCTTTTAAAACATGCCCTTGCAAGGGCGTAAATCTCTTTCTTGCTTTTTTCTGGGTATGCTTTTGATAAATTTGATATAGTTAAATTGCGCCTTTTTTTCAGTATCCAAAAAAATATAATAGCAAAAAATTTAAGCATGCCGAATGTAAAGAATGAGGGCATGATTTTGGATAATTTTAGAAAAAAAATAACTGTAAGATATTCTAATCTTTGCATCTTTTTTTGGCGTCCTTAGCGTATTTAATAAGCTATAATTGTACAAAAATAAAGCCAAAAGGACAATTAATGATTTGTGTGTTTGATTGCGAGACTATTCCTGATTTTGACCTGATACGAAATGTTTTTGGTTTTGAGGGCAGCGATGCTGAGGTCGCAGCTACCGCTATGAGAGAGCAAAAAGAGAAAAGCGGAAGCGATTTTTTACCTGTAGCATTTCATCAAGCAGTGGCGATTTCAGCGGTAATCGCGGACGATTTTGGGATGTTCGTAAGAGTTAACAGCATGGACGGCAAAAACGAAAAAGAGTTAATAAGCTCATTTTTGTCATTTATAGATAGGAAAAGTCCAAAACTTGTGAGTTTTAACGGACGCTCTTTCGATATCCCGATGATTTTGACACGTGCCATGCGTTACAATTTGTCGTGCCCAGCATACTTTGACACCGACAATAAAGAGCTTGGCAAAAGTAAATGGGATAGTTACAGATATCGCTACAGCGATAGATTTCATATAGATTTGATGGACCATATAAGCGATTTTGGAGCGGTTAGAGGATTGAAGCTTGACCATCTTTGCACGATGGCAGGACTTCCGGGCAAATACGATGTAAGCGGCGATCAAGTCATGGATCTGTATCTTAAAAACGAGATTGAAAAGATAAAGGAGTATTGCGAAAGCGATACTTTAAATACATATTGGCTTTACATGAGGTATGAACTTTTAAAGGGAAATGTAACTGCTGATGATTATAAACGATCTATTTTGCACATGAGTGAACAACTGCCTTCAAATAGAGGATATTGTGAAGTATTTGCCGCTGCTGTAGAAAAAGAGTTATATGTAAATTGACGCAAATAGAGATTTTATGCGTTACTTTTTAGTTATATTTAAAGTTTTATCGTGTAGAATTCGTTTAATTTTTTAATTACGGAGGGGTAAATGAGAAAAATCATTCTTATTTTGTTGTTCTTTGCGGTCTCTTTGTTCGCAAAGATAGACATCAATAGTGCGGATGCTAAAACTTTAGCGTCTATTAACGGCATCGGCGATAAAAAAGCTGAAGCTATAATAGAGTACCGTGAGAAAAACGGGAAATTTAAAACAATAGAAGATGTTCTGAAAGTCAAAGGCATCGGCGATAAACTTTTAGAAGTCAT
>JAITEH010000111.1 GCA_031282125.1 Campylobacteraceae bacterium | reverse complement strand
CTCATATTTAAAAATCTATCTGCCAAAGCTATCAAAACAGGCCCTACAGTTCCCACGCTCATGAAGAAAAGTACGATAGTTCTTGTGTCATAATACTTTTTAAGCTCCCGCACGCTTGTGTAAGCCAAAGCTGCTCCAAGTCCGCTGAAAAGCCCCATGATATCGGTGGTTTTGAGGCTAAGTCCGCTTGGCTTCATGATGAAAACCACGCCCGCAAATCCTATAAAGATAGCCGCCCAGCCTTTTTTCGTAAGCCTCTCATTTAGAGCAAAGAACGCTATAACTGCCGTGAATATGGGAGCGGTTCTTGAAAATGTCATGGCGTCGGCTAAAGGGATATGCGCTATGTTGTAAAACCATGCAAGCAGAGCCAAAAAACCTATAATGCCTCTAAAAAACAAAAGTCCCGTCTTGCCGCCTATGTTTTTCAAGGGAGAGTTAAAAAGCGTTACGCCTATAATTGCTACGCCAAAAATATTTCTAAAAAATGTTATCTCCAAAATCCCCAAAGAGCTGCTCAAAAGCTTTACGAAAACTCCCATGGATGCGAAAAAGAACGATGCTATCAACATATATAAAACGCCGCTGTTTATCTTTGAAAAATACATCATGTTGTCCTGAAAAAATCGTATATTGTATAGCAGATTACCTTATAAATTCCCGTTTACGCCTTTATTTAGGAAAAAAGAGATAAAATCTCATTTTAGTTTATTTATAAGGTTTTATTTGAAAACAATTGCACTTATAGGGCTTCCCAACGTTGGGAAAAGTTCGCTCTTTAACCGTATCGCAAAAGAGAGACTTGCCATAACTTCCGACGTCAGCGGAACGACGAGAGATATACGATATAAAGATGTAGAGATAGAGGGCAGGGCGTGCCGCATTGCCGATACGGGAGGACTTGACGACTCAACCACTCTTTTTAAAAATGTCAAAAAGCAGTCGTTAAAAGCGGCAAAAGAGGCTGATATCTTGCTTTTTATCACGGACGGAAAAGTTTTGCCGCAGGATATAGAAAAAAAGCTCTTTTTTGAACTTCAAAAATTAAAAAAACCCATCGCTTTGGTCATCAACAAAATAGATAATGAAAAAGAGGAAGAGAGAGCTTGGGAGTTTTATCAATTCGGAGCGCAAAATATCTTCACGGTATCCGTTTCGCACAATAGAGGCATTGCTAAACTCCTCTCGTGGGTTATCTCATTTTTGCCTGTGCCAAAAGAGGAGCTAGTCTTGGAAGATGATGAAGATTTTTCACTGGAAGAGGTCTTAAACGAAGAAGATAAAAAAGAAGAGGAAGTTATCGACGATTTGATAAATGTGGCGATTATCGGTCGCGTAAATGTAGGCAAAAGCTCGCTTTTGAACGCTATCGTTGGAAGCGATAGAGCCGTTGTAAGCGAAGTAGCTGGCACTACGATAGACCCAGTTGACGAGATGATAACGTATAATGATAAAAAATTAAACTTCGTCGATACCGCAGGACTTAGAAAAAGAGGCAAGATAGAGGGCATAGAGAAGTACGCCTTAAATAGAACCTCATCCATGCTTGAACGCTCCGATATCGCGCTTTTGGTGCTTGATGCGAGCGAGCCTTTCACGGAGCTTGACGAGAGGATAGCAAGCCTTGTGGATAAATATACTCTTGGCTGCATCATCGTTCTAAACAAATGGGACAAAGCAAGAGAGAGTTTTGAGAAAATTACGGAGGATGTGAGGTATAAATTCAAAATTTTATCTTACGCTCCCATTATCACTCTATCCGCACTCTCAAAGCAGAGAGTCCACAAGATAAACGACCTGATAATCAAAATATATGAAAATTACACGCTAAGAGTGCCTACTGCCAAACTGAACGAAGCCGTCCAAGAAGCCAGCAGAAGACATCAGCTCCCATCAGACAAGGGAAGACATGTGAAGATATATTATGCCGTTCAGTTCGACACAAAACCTCCGCGTTTCGCGCTTGTCATGAATAGACCAAAAAGCCTTCATTTCAGCTATAAAAGATTTTTGGCAAACAAGATAAGAGAAGCGTTTGGCTTTGAGGGGGCACCTGTGATTTTGATGGCAAGAGCAAGGGGAGAAAGCGATGAGCAAAAGTAGCGGCAATCTGCTGCTTATAGGCTTCATGGGCGTTGGCAAAAGCACTTTGGCAAAAGAGTTGGCAAGGGAGCTTAAAAGCGTCTGTCTTGATACGGACAAAATCATAGAAAACATGGAAAGCCAAAAGATAAAAAAGATATTTGAAGCTGAGGGCGAAGAGTATTTTAGAGAACTTGAGCAAAGAGTAGCGTTCTGGCTTGAAGAAAATGTGCAAAATTCCATCGTCTCAACGGGCGGCGGATTTATAGCTGTCAAAAATCTGAAAAAAATAGGCCGCGTGATATATCTCAAATCAAGTTTTGAAGCTATATTAAAAAAGATCGAAAAGCACCCAGAAGCCAAAAAAAAGTTAGCAAAACGTCCATTGTTGCAAGATAAGAAAAAAGCCAAAGAGCTGTTCAAAAAAAGAGCCGATATCTATGAAAAACTGGCTGATATTACTTTGGACGTTGAAAAATACAAAAACGAAAAAGAAGCCGCAAAAGAGTTGCTGAAACTTATTTAATACAGAGGGTTTATGCCCAAATTAAATTGGGCATAAATTATTAAGATAGATATCCTGCAATTCCTGCTAAAAGATAACCAAAAATACAAGATGTGATAACACCAAGAAGTCCCGGTATTATGAAACTGTGATTGATAACGTATTTACCGATTTTGGTAGTTCCGCTTCTGTCGAATTGGATAGCCGCCAAATCGCTTGGATACGTAGGAAGTATATAATAACCATAGCATGCTGCTGCGAATGCAACGATAACGCCAGGAGGTACGCCTATGCCAAGAGCAAGCGGTACGAAAGCAGCCAATGCCGCAGCTTGAGAGTTAACAAATTTTGAAATCAAAAGCAACATAACCGCGTAAGTCCATGAATACTTTGAAACGATATCTCCAAGAGCCGCTTTCATCATAGGGGTATGAACGGCAAACATAGAATCAGCCATCCATGAGATACCAAACACTGCCACCATCGCTATCATACCGCTTTTAAAAATCTCGTTTTTGCTGATTTTATTTGCGTCTGTTT
>JAITEH010000055.1 GCA_031282125.1 Campylobacteraceae bacterium | reverse complement strand
GCTATATCTTTTAGACCCAAAAACATAGAAGATATATGCGGACAAAAACATTTGACAAATCCCAATGCGCCGTTTTTTAAACTCTTAAAAAGCGGCAAAATGCCTCACTCTATGTTTTTTGGACCCCCGGGCACGGGCAAAACTACGATGGCAAGAGTCGTGGCGAATGCCTTAAACAGCCCATTTTACGAGCTTGACGCTACAAGTTTAAAGGTTGAAGAGTTTCGTAAAATCTTCGCCCAGTACCAAAACACACTTTCAAAGCCGATTATTTTTATAGATGAGGTGCACAGACTCTCAAAAACACAGCAAGAAGTGCTTTTGATACCCATGGAGAACGGTAGCGCGATAATCATCGGCGCTTCTACGGAAAATCCATATTTTTCGCTGACGGCAGGTATCAGGTCGCGCGCTATGCTGTTCGAATTTAAACAGCTTGAGTTTGAAGACTTGGAAGAGATACTGGAGCGCGTTCAAAAGAAACTGCCGTTTACCATGGACAAAGAGGCGAAATCCTATCTGATAAGCTCATCCGCAGGAGACAGCAGGTCGTTACTAAATCTTTTGGAATACGCCCTGCATGTGAGTAACGATATTGATTTACAACTGCTTAAAAACCTCCGCCCGCATGCCTTGAAAGACGGCGTTAGCAGCGACAATACGCACTATAATCTGATATCCGCCATGATAAAAAGCATAAGAGGCAGCGACATAAACGCCGCGCTCTATTATCTGGCAAGGCTTATAGATGGCGGCGAAAGCCCCGATTTTATCGCAAGAAGACTCGCCATACTCTCAAGCGAAGATATAGGCAATGCAAACCCAAATGCGCTTGGCGTCGCGGCTAATACACTAACGATAGTGAGCAAGATAGGCTATCCCGAAGCGCGCATTATCCTCGCTCAATGCGTCGTGTATCTTGCCTCCAGCCCAAAATCAAACAGCTCTTACGTGGCTATCGGCAAAGCTCAAAAATATGTCAGTGAAAACAAAGCGCTGGAAGTCCCCGAACATCTGAAAAGCCCGCTCAATAAAGGCTACCTCTATCCGCACGATTTTGGAGGATGGGTTAAACAACATTACACACAAATAGAGCTTGATTTTTATAAAAGTTCTGGTATTGGTTTTGAAAAAACGCTGTTAGAATGGCATGAGAAGATAATAGGGAAAGATAAGAAATAAAAACCGCTTAAAAATATCGTGGCACAATAAAAGTTCACTCTCTTTACACAACTTATACTGCATGGATAGACTGTCAAATCGATTTATAGTGCAAAATACAGCATTTCACTCTATTTTCACGATATAATTATCAAATGATTTAACAAGGGGTGATATTTGAAAAACTTTAGCAAATCGCTGCGCCTTTTTGCTGTTCTAGTCTTTTGGTATTCGCTTATAATTATTATTGACGCTAATGCATGGAGAGCAGAGAAAGCTTGGACTCTATTTAGCCTGATTTCCTTTTACATGTTTTATATTTGGCTGTTTTACTCGGTTGTATGCCTTATCATTTTATTTAATATCAAAAACTATATTTCAAATACGATACTTGTGCTTTTGTGTATAACTTTTATAATTTTTTTAAGTCAATACGTATGGATTTTTTATCTGTTCGTGGCTTCATTTCTGTTGCTTTTTCAAATAAAAAATGCGTTGAATAAGAAAATAGCAATATTATCTGTTATATTCGTTTTATTTGCAAGTTTTCACTACACGATGCTTTATACGGGATTAGCAAGCGATGAGGAGATGATAGCTCATTTTAAAGAACACAGAGCGGAGTTTGAAGAGCTGGTCAAACGATATAGGGAATTTGACCCAGAAATAGCAGAGTCTGAATTTATTGTAAAAAAACAAGAAAATGGTGAGTACGAAAAAATACCGTATCGTTCGCATAATTTATGGAGAAATCAAGAAAATACGCTTGAATTAATACAAAAGACAGGCATTTACACGCTATATGTTCATAGCAAAAACCCAGCCATTGACGACTCTATAACTCTTTGGCTTCCAAACCCTTATTCTGAAGAGACTGCTAAACTTGCCAAAGAGATGATTAATAGTAGTAAAAAAATACATGATGATTTTTCTGAGAAAAAACCCGTAGAGTATCAATATGGCGCAATTGTTATAAACTTAAAACCAAAAGTAAAGTATCAGCGAAATACGCGCGTATTTGATGAGCTGTATAAAGATCTTTATTTTATTCCCGAGATACCGCGCATAGAAGATGGGAAATTATTAGATCCTGTTGATATCAATACAAACCACACAGCAAAAAGAAGCGTACTGCCGTCTCTTGATCGTATCCCAATTAAGTGGCATATTAGTAAAAAATATACGGACTTTTATGATATTTTGGAATATGTAAAGCCTTTTAGGCGATATATTTATAAACGTCTTGATTTTTCCTGCGTTTTTAGACAAATAGAACCGCAGTGGTTTTTAAGAATGTGCGCAACGAAATGTAATGATCGCGGTAATTGCGCTACAAGTTGGTAAAGCAAAATTCTTAAAGGACTTCG
>JAITEH010000153.1 GCA_031282125.1 Campylobacteraceae bacterium | reverse complement strand
GAATCCCCAAAACCATGCATGAAAATATAAACTCCGCCGCCTTTTTCATGCGGTTGTCCTTTTGGTAAATATAAATTGTATAATATCATAGTTTTGTTTGATTTTTGGATATAAATTTTATGTTTAAGAGTATTATCGTTGAAGATTTTCTATACGCTTTTTGCAATTAAATAATTTACAAAAGCACTTTGAGCATGAATCAAAACCGCCATTAGTATGGCGGTATATTTTAAATTTATCTATAAAAATCTATTATCTATATTCACTCCCCGAAAATTATCACATCATAAGTTTTTTTGCGTTTTACCAGATTTTTATTCGGTGCGATACTGCTGCCTTTTTGCGCGGCGTTGGAGAGTTCGACTCTCAAATCGTCTATTGTATTTTCAAGCTCATCCATTTTCTCTTTCAACTGCAAGACTACATCGACCCCTGCCAGATTGACGCCGAGTTCTCTTGTGAGGCGCAAGATAAGCTTGATCCTATCTATATCCATCTGCGAGTAAAGCCTCATCTTCCCTTCTGTGCGCGAAGGAACTATAAGCCCCTCTCTTTCGTACTGTCTTAATGTCTGCGGATGAATCTCCAAAACCTTTGCCACAACGCTTATCAGATAAACCGGTTCTTTATAGTCATGCATCTATATCTCCTGCCAACTCGTTTTTTATTAAATCTTTTAGTTTTGCACTTAAGCTGTCAACTTTCGGCAATATTATATTTGCCAATACGTACATGTCGCCTTTCTCGCCTGTTTTGCGGTTGGTTACGCCATATCCTTTGAGTCGGAATTTTTGACCTTGTTTTGTATCCTGAGCAATCTTCATGGTAACCTCTTTTTCAAGAGTAGGTATCTTCACTTTGCCGCCAAAAAGCGCAGTTTTCAAAGGCACATCAAAGTTTTTCTCCAGATTTATACCCTCTCTTTTGTAACTTGGGCTTGGAGCGATATCTACAGTCAAAAACAGATCTCCTTTTTGACCCTGAAACGCGCGTCCTTTGCCTTTTATCCTCATCTTTTCATTTTGGTCTATGCCTGCGGGGATTTTAATATCAAATGTCTCGCCATTGTATGCAAGCTTGTGTTTGCCACCCAAAATCGCCGTTTCAAACGGTATGGTGATTTTGGCATTGACGTCAAGGTCTGGGGCTTGCGCGCCGCCAAATCCGCCTCCTCCAAAACCTCTGCTGCCGCCAAACCCTCCGAATCCTCCGCCAAATCCACTTCCAAAGCCGCCTCCGAAGATATTTCTTAAAATGTCATTAAGGTCTGCTCCGCCCTGCGAACTCGCAAAATCATGGAAATTTTGACCGCCAAACATACTGTCGCCGTGCATATCGTACTGTTTTCGTTTTTTCTCATCGCTCAATATCTCATAAGCCGCATTTATCTCTTTAAATTTATCTTCTGCGCCCGCTTCTTTATTGATATCAGGATGGTATTTTCTAGCAAGTCTTCTATAAGCCTTTTTTATTTCGTCAGCCGATGCGCTTTCGCTGACTCCCAAAGTATCGTATAAACTATTACTCACCTTCTTTTGCTCCTTCATCGCATACTCAAAAATATGCGAAATATTTATAGCGATTGTAGCATAAACCTTTAGTCTATGTCAATCAAGTTTGGGCTCCATCACAGATATTTACCGTGCATTAACTCCTTACATTTTATAATTACACTTTTTATTTTAAATTTAAGGAGAATACCATGAAAAAATCATTGTTATTTTTATCGTTAAGCATCGCTGGACTCTATGCCGCGACTATAGACATAGCTCAAGCGCCAAATGTCACGCAAAGAGCGGCTGTTACGAATGAGAGTGTTATTTTATCCTATCACAATTCGGTCAAAGATGCTAAAAAAAGCGTTGTCAATATCGCTACAACATCCACCGTTACAGTCAATAATCAGCTTGATTTGATGTTTAACGACCCGTTTTTTAAGCAGTTTTTCGGTGAAACGCCGTTTGCCAAACCGCAGAAGAGAGAAGCAACCTCTTTGGGTTCGGGAGTTGTTATCTCCAGCGACGGCTATATCGTTACCAACAACCACGTCGTGAACGGCGCGGACGAGATAATCGTCACACTCTCCGACAGCAGTAAAGAGTATAAAGCAAAAATCATAGGACTTGACTCGAAGACCGACTTAGCGGTCATCAAAATAGATGAGAAAAATCTCCAAACAATACCTTTCGCGAACTCCGACAATCTTCAAGAAGGAGACGTAGTATTTGCTCTTGGCAATCCTTTCGGTATAGGAAGCACCATCACGCAGGGTATTATCTCGGCTCTCAATAAAAACCGCATGGGAATAACAACTTATGAAAATTTCATCCAAACTGACGCTTCGATAAATCCGGGAAATTCAGGTGGGGCATTGATAGACAGCCGCGGCGCGCTTATCGGTATCAACAGCGCCATACTCTCCCGCAGTGGCGACAATAACGGCATAGGTTTTGCGATTCCGTCAAATACGGTCAAAAATATAGCCACATCTCTTGTGAAAAACGGCAAGATAGAAAGAGGTTATCTTGGCGTTAGCATTGGAGATTTGACGAGTGATTTGAAAGATATCTACACTGCTAAAGAGGGTGCGCTGATACTAAGCGTTGAGGAAAATTCTGCGGCGGACAAAGCAAAGCTTAAAAGGGGAGATTTGATCACAAAGGTGAATGATACGAAGATTAAAAATGCAGGCGAACTTGTAAATCTCATCGGCAGTTTCAATCCCGAAGAGAAAATCTCGCTGACATACGAGCGCGGCGGTAAAAACCAAACGGTAAGCATCAAACTCCACAAACTCGAAGGCGACGTTACGGTGGACAGCGCAACGGACAAAGATATCATCGACGGACTTACGCTTGAAAATATCACAGACGCTTCAAAATACAGACTTCCCAAAAATGTCAAAGGCGTACTTGTGACAAATGTCAAAGAGGATTCCAAAGCCGCAAAAGCAGGTTTTAGAGTCGGCGATATAATCATACAAGTAGGCGAAAGTGCGGTTACTTCGATAGACGAATTAAAAGCGGCATTGAACAAAAACAAAGGCGCCAAAAAAGCGGTTTATCTACAGCGCGGCAACGGCATAGCAGTCATAGTAATACAATAAATTAAAGGAGGCATACGCCTCCTTTTACGCTATAATAAAAAAAATTTCTGATTAAGCAAAGCCATGATAAATATATTGATGATTGAAGACGATACCGAATTAGCCGAGATACTCACAGAATATCTTGAGCAGTTTGACATGAAAGTAACTGTAGCCGAAGACCCGTTTATCGGGCTTTCTACACTTGAACTTGGAAAGTTTGATTTGGTTATTTTGGATTTGACGCTTCCGGGACTTGACGGGCTTGAAATATGCAAAGAGATACGAAAACGCCACAATATCCCCATCATCATCTCTTCGGCAAGACACGATATAACCGACAAAGTTACAGCCCTTGAAAACGGCGCGGACGATTACCTGCCAAAACCGTATAACCCCATGGAATTGCAGGCGCGCATCAAAAGCCGCTTAAGGATACATGAACTTCAAAAAGAGTCCAAAGAGAGTAAAGCTAACGGGGATTTGGAGCTTGACACGCAAAAAAGAGTGATAAAATTTAAAGGC
>JAITEH010000127.1 GCA_031282125.1 Campylobacteraceae bacterium | reverse complement strand
ATCCGAATTTATTAAGTGCCATTACACCTGTAGGAGTGCCACTTGTACAATATGATCTTGGAGATCATTATGTAGGCGAGAGAACTTTTGTGATCAACCACATAGCTAAATATAAAAATGCCCTTAAGCAATTAGGTTTTAGCGAGAATGAGATTGTATTGGACAGCAAAATAAAAGTAAAAATAATGAAAAAAGAGGTCAGTAATTGCGTATATCGTTGGGGTTACCAGCATATTGATCATTTCAATCCAAAAAATCCTAATGATGGATATATAAACTATGCATGGGAAGTCATTGATAAAACTTTTTATAATATAGAAGAGTGAAAAATGCCGTAATGACATCATTATCAAGTTTTTGTTTTTATAAAATTATATATATTAAAGAATTTCAAATATTTTTCAGACAAAAAGTTTGAAAGCAAAAAACTATTGTGTTATAATGCTGCATTTTTTAAAAGGAGTAAAAACAATGGCAGGTTTAACAACCAAAACAACCGCTTTATCTTCATGGAAGTTCAAAGCACTCTTTCTCTCTCTCTTGCTTAGCTTGTTTTTGATCGGATGCGGAGGCGGCGGTTCTGATGATGCAGGAACACACAGTGGTTCTGGTGGCGGAGCATGCGGCGATATCAGTTATGAAGCTGTGAAAAATACAGCCAATTTCCCACCTTATGATTTACCTGCGAATAGTTTTCCGAGAGAACAACTTTTTACATATTATCCTCTTTCTGATATTAATGCATATGCCGCTCTTCTCAAAAGTAAAGGATTTATTTTATCTCCTTCAATTGAAACAGTAATACTTTATGCTCATTATTCAAGTTATCTAATACCGGATGTAGCTGTCACAATGTTTAAAATGAGCGATGGTTCTTATAGTGCTGATATATTTTACAGAGCAAACCCAAATTTAGCAAGTGCCGTTATACCCACTGGAGTACCGCTTGTGCAATATCAACTTGTAGAGCATCATGTAGGCGAGAGAGTTCTTGTGATTAACCACCTCACTAAATACAAAAATGATCTTAAGAAAATGGGTTTTGAGGAGATTGAAGGAGGCAGTTACGGAAGGATGGAAAAAGAGGTTGGTAATTGTGTATATAGTTGGTTTTATCAGCATACCGATCATTATCTTAAGCCTAATGATGGATATATAAACTATAATTGGATAATTGTCGATAAAGCTTTTGGCAATCTGGAAGTGGCTCAAGAAAATTAATGTAAATATTATTGAGTGACTAAAAAATAGATTATTGATTATGTATTTTCTGAAATGCTTACACACAGCTTGGCTAATTTTCGCCAAGCTGTGTGTTGATGCCATTTTTTATGCTTATCTTAGATTGCAATCACTGCAAAAATGCTATAATACTTAATTATTAAGTTTCGGTTTTTCTAAAAATCACAATATTCAACAAAAAAGGAGTCATTATGCCATTATTGGATAGTTTCAAGGTTGACCACACAAAGATGACTGCGCCTGCGGTAAGAGTAGCAAAAACGATGAAAACTCCGAGCGGAGATAAGATTACGGTTTTTGATCTGCGCTTTTGCAAACCCAACAAAGAGATATTAAACCCAAAAGGTATCCATACGCTGGAGCATCTTTTCGCAGGGTTTTTGAGAGAGCATTTAAACGGCGAAAATGTTGAGATAATAGATATTTCTCCGATGGGCTGCAGGACGGGATTTTACATGAGTTTGATAGGAACTCCCAAAGAAAAAGAGGTTGCGGCGGCATGGGAAGCTGCGATGAGCGATATTTTGAAAGTAAAACGCAAAAAAGATATACCTGAAATCAATATTTATCAATGTGGAACATACAAACTTCACTCGTTAAAACAAGCCAAGAAAATAGCCGAAAAAGTACTGAAAAAAGGAATAGTAATGATAAAAAACAGCGAAATAGAGTTGAGATTAGAGGATGGCAGTAATGAAAAATATGTATGATTTGAAAAAATATCGTCCTATTCATTTGGATGATTTGACGCGATTAGGAAGAAACGAGGACGGCGGATATGTACTCTCGTCAAGGCAGATAGACAAAACGGAAATTTTATTGAGCTTTGGCATTAATGACGATTGGTCGTTTGAGGCTGATTTTTTGAAAAGAAAAGAGGTAAAATTGTACGCTTTTGATAAGTCTGTATCTTATCCTTTTCATGTAAGGAAAACTATAAAATATTTTTTTAAAAGCGTTTTTTATACGCTGCTTTTCCGTTTTAAAAAAGTAAAAAAACTGATAAAAATAGTATATATCACATCTGATTTCAAAAAATTTTTCAAGCCGTCTTTAAATCGTTTCTTTATACGTAAATTTTTGGGGCATATAGACGATGAAACATTTATCTCTTTCGGTACGATTTTTAAGGAAATGTTAGCTTTTACTCCCCCTACACACACAGA
This sequence comes from Campylobacteraceae bacterium, assembly GCA_031282125.1. Classification (GTDB taxonomy): domain Bacteria; phylum Campylobacterota; class Campylobacteria; order Campylobacterales; family Campylobacteraceae; genus JAIRKW01. The sequence continues at coordinate 3,720 of JAITEH010000127.1, read as the reverse complement.
CAACATCAAGGATTTATCGGTCTTCATAAAGATGGATATTGAAAAGTGGGAGTATTCCGCATTGCCCGATATTGAACCGTTTATTGAGAAAATCAACGGTTTGGCAGTAGAGTTTCATGAGTTATATATAGCACAAAAAAGATTTGAGGATGTTATGGAGTTGCTCTCAAAATATTTTTATATAGTACATGTACACGCTAATAATTTCGGGGAGTTAATACATGGTTCAAATCTGCCAGAGGTGTTAGAGATCACATTTATCAATAAAGCGCTGGTTGAAAATGCTGTTTTGTCCTCGCGCTCTTATCCGATTGAAGGAATTGATTTTCCAAATAACAGCGGAAAAGAAGACATTAAACTTGATTTTGTCTCGTAACAAGGCGGCGTAATTAAATGCGCCGCTATTTTCCCCACTCCGTTTTTTTGCCAAATCCTAAGCGATTATTGGTAAGTTTTGCATAAGTTACCTCTATCTCCCACAAAGAGGGCATGAGTGCGGCGGCGAACGGATATGCGAGCAGATAAGTTTTTTTGGCTTTCAAAGAGGCTTTTTTGACTCTGCCTTCAAACTGCAAGCCTTGTATCAATCCCACCTCTTTTGTCTCAAGCGCTATAGTTGCGCTTACCAATGGATTTTTAGCGATGTTTTGCATGTGGCGCGTTTTTTTGTCCGAAGCAAAAACAAACGAATTCTCTTTCTCCAAAAACGCATAAAAACAGCTTGCCGTCCAGCTTTTCCCCTCTTCATGAGAGCTTACATGCAGCACATGATGCTCTTTGATGAAAGCTATAAATTCTTGATTCATGAAGCTTTGTCGGATATATTTTTCTCTTTTATAATGCGCAGCAGTTTCAAAAGCGATATGAAAAATGTAGTGATTGCAGGCCCTAATATCATTCCCCAAAAGCCAAATGACGCAAGTCCTGCTATGATGGAGAAAAATATCAAAAGCGTATTGAAATAAACGGGCGTTTTCAAGAGCAGTTTATTGACATATTTGATGATGAGTGGTTTGACGAAGTTATCTACCGCGCCGATGCCAAGAAAAGAGTACAGGGCTATCACGATGGCGGAAGTTGTATTGCCGTTTGAAAGTTCCAACAACGAAAGCGGAAGCCAGACAAGCGCACCGCCGATGATGGGTATCAAAGAGGCAAAACCGTAGAGAATTCCAAGCATGAGCCCGTTGTATCCGTAAGTCATGCCTATGATAGCAAACAAAAATCCTTCTAATATCGCCGTTAATATGATAGAGTAAAATACCACGCTCATGACATTCGCCACTTCGGAAAAAAGGTCGTTTGACTCTTGCTTGTTTATAGGCATTACGCTTTGAAAATAGGCGCTTAAATTTTTACCGTAATAGGTCGCAAAAAAGAAAAATATCACTATCAAAACCATATCTTTTAAAAATCCCGCGCTCATTCTGCCGATAAATGTCGCGTAAGAGACCGCTTTGGCGGCTATCGCGGCTTTGTCCAGATTGGCAAAATATCCGTCTATATCGGGCTTCAAAAAACTTAATGATTGAGGCAGTGAAAATTGTATGTTTGTGAGGAAAGTTACTATTTTTTCCACCAAATCGTCATTTACATGTATAAGCGAATTTGTAAGCATAGTAGCCGCGTAACCGATAGGCGCGAAAAAGAGTAGAAGCAGCACAAGCGTCGTCAAAATCGCCGACAAAAAAGGCGTTTTTATGAACTTTAGAAAAAAAACATTTATACTGTTCATGGCTATAGCCAAGAGTGAAGCTATCGTAATATCAAGCAAAAACGGAGAGTAGAGCTGAAACATTCCGTAAAGCGTCAGAAGAAAAACAGCCACAATAAAAAAGAGATTGGAGTTAGGATTCATTTGTGTCCTTAAAAAGTCCTGTGGTTAAAGGCGAAAGCTTAAAAAGCTCGTAAGATTTTGGCGTAGCTATGCGCCCGCGCGCCGTTCTTTCAATATATCCCGTAGCTATCAGATAAGGCTCTATCACATCTTCTACCGTTCCCTCGTCTTCGCTTAAAGCCGCCGCTATGGTATTAAGTCCTATAGGCCGTCCTTTTGCACCGAGCAGAATCTGCAAAAATTTTATATCCAGCTCGTCAAATCCCTGCTCATCTACGCCAAGCTCGTCAAGTCCGTATTCTGCGCGCTCTTTAGAGATAAAGTCTTCGTTGTGTATCTGTGCAAAATCGCGTATGCGCTTTAAAAGCCTTAGAGCGATTCTAGGCGTTCCTCTGCATCTTTTTGCCATCTCATGAGCGGCGTCTTCTTTGCATGCGAAGTTTAGTTTGAAAGAGGCTTTTTGGATTATTTTGCCAAGTTCGCTTTGCGAATAAAATTGAAGCCTGAAGTGCATGCCAAATCTATCTCTCAAAGGCGAACTTATCATGCCCGCTCTTGTTGTCGCGCCTATCAAAGTAAAGCGCGGCAAGTCTATCTTTATCGTCTGTGCCGCAGGTCCGCTTCCTATGATAATATCCAGCCTGAAATCCTCCATCGCAGGATACAAAATCTCCTCAATCGCAGGAGAGAGCCTGTGAATTTCATCTATAAACAGTATATCGCCCTCTTGAAGATTTGTTAAAATCGCCGCCAAATCGCCGCTTTTTTCTATCATGGGAGCGGCTGTTATTTTGATATTTGTGCTCATCTCAGTGGCTATCAGATGTGCAAGCGTAGTTTTGCCAAGCCCCGGAGGCCCGAAAAACAGCACATGATCCAAGCTCTCATTTCTCTTTTTTGACGCCTCTATAAATACTTGAAGGTTTTTTTTGATTTTATCCTGCCCGATATAATCGCTCCATGTTTTAGGACGCAGCGAGTTTTCGTATTCGTTGTCAAATTTTATCTTTTCTATCTCGACTATTCTTTCCATGTATTACTCAATAAATAAATTCGTCATCGGGAAATTTTCCGCTTTTTACATCGCTTGCGTACTCTTCGACCGCTTTTTTGACCAACTCCGCACCGTTTAGATAGCGTTTCACAAATTTTGGCTTGAATTGCTCAAAAAATCCCAGCATATCGCTCCAGACAAGCACTTGCCCGTCTGTATATCTGCCCGCTCCTATGCCAATTACCGGTATTTTCACGGCTTCTGTTACGGCTTTTGCGGCTTCCTCTTTTGTACCTTCTAAGACAATGCAAAAAGCTCCCGCATCTTCGATAGCGCGCGCATCGTCAATCAATCTTTGCGCATCTTCTTTGTCTTTACCCCTTACCTTAAATCCGCCCCAGCTTCTGGCAAATTGAGGCATAAGTCCGATGTGTCCCACAACCGCCATGGAGTTATCGCTCAAAGCTTTCACAATATGCGCGCGCTCTTTACCGCCCTCTATTTTAAGCGCATGAGTGTCAGTTTGCTGATAAACTTTGGAAGCGTTTTTCAGAGCAGTTTTTTCGTCCGTGTACGAAGCAAACGGCATATCCGTAACGACAAGCGTATTTTTTGCGCCCCTTAAAACTGCTTTTGTGTGATAAATCATCATTTTTAGATCCGCGCTATTCGTATCTTTCTGCCCGTTAAAACTGTTATTTAAGCTGTCGCCTACCAATATCATATCGACTTTTTCATCAAACAAAGAGGCAAAAAGCGCGTCATACGCAGTAATCATGACAAGTTTTTCGCTGTTTTTGGCATTTTTTATGGAAGTTATCGTTCTCATTATAAATTATCCTTGCTGGTTTACATGACAAAACTATATTTTAATGTTACAATTATATCC
>JAITEH010000094.1 GCA_031282125.1 Campylobacteraceae bacterium | reverse complement strand
AAATGCTTCAAAATGCTTGGGATTTCCAATATACATGCAAGATTTGACGACGGGCAAAAAGGGTGGAAAGATTACGCTCCGTACGACAGGATACTGTTCTCAGCCTCCATCAAAAAAGTACCCGATATTTTATTTGAGCAGTTATCTGACAACGGCATACTCGTCGCTCCGATAGAACATGGAAGCGGACAGATTATCACGCAATTTATAAAAAAAGATGGCAAAATCAGAATCCGAACGGTCGAAGAGTGCCTGTTCGTACCGATACTTAACGGGACAAGCAAATAAAACAATGGATTTCGTTATTATTACACACTTTGCAACAATGCGCCTTATATGCCTCTTGATATCACATCTTTAATCTTTTTTTCTTTATAAGAAAAATGGTACAAGGATTTAGAATTAATACACGAAAACAGTTGGCAAATCATATTAAATATTATAAATAAACCTTCTTCTGTTAGGCATTTGAGTGGTGGAAGGACAGCATATTATGATGAATCTACAAATACTGTTATAATTGTAAATCCAAAAGCAATTGATGACGGGGCTGCTTTTCGTCTCGTAAACGGACGTGCATATTTTGACAATTTAAGGTGATAAAATGAAAATTATTGATTTTTCAAATACAGAAGCAAATATTATTTTAAATAAAAATGAGCTAATAGTAATAAATGCTGCTTTAAATGAAATTTGTAACGGAATTGAACTGTTTGAGTTTGAAACTCGTATTGGTACAGACAGAGAACATGTCTTGGCACTTCTTAATTTGGTAAATAAGCTGCTTGATAAAGTTGAAAAAGATGATAGGAAATAAATAATATACGTGTCGGCGAAATATCGAATGAATTAATTAACGCAGGACGAATCAATGGAATTAAAAACTAGAAAACCTACCGAGTTGGAACTAAAACTGATTGAGCTTTTGATAGATAAGTCATCATTGAAGTTTCCAAATTGGAAAGAAAAATTAGCGGTTAGCGAAATGGATGATGGTCAAATGGGGAGTTTGACATTACTGCCGAATGGATATTATGAAAAAAAGAAAAGATTTGCAAAACAGGTCAGCGAATATGAATTTTTAGACCTTGATGGTGTTTTGGTGTCGGCAGCATTGTATATTGATGATATAAGCGGCGAATTATACGAACTTGATATTTGGAAAGTGAATTTTGAGCCACTCATGAAAATAAATATAAATGACTGATATTTTGGTCTCAAAGTAAAAATATATCCAATTACGCGGTTAGATTAGCCTGTGTAACTTTTAATATAAGAGATTTGTAGATAGTGAATTATTATCCAAGAATAACAGCGCAATAACTAAAATCGTATTTGGTTATTGCGCAAATATAAAATTTTGTCTTTTTCACACAACCACATAAAGCTTCAAAACAGTTTTTGCTTTAAAGTCCAATTTTGCCGAAAATTAGTTTCGCTCTATCTCTTCTAACGCGCTTTTTTGCAAAAATGCCGAGCGGCTTATATGCATGGGCTTGATATAAGCGTCTATTTTTTGAAGGGCAGCGGCATTGATAGAGATGTTTATCCTCACGGCTCTATCCTGCTCATGCGGCTCGGGAATATGCTGTTTGTTTTCAATAGCAGACTTGATGTATTCTACGAAAGCTTCTCTCACTCCATAAAACGTTTCGCTTGCGCTCTCGCCCTCAAAACTCACGTTTTTAAAATCCTTGTAATACGCAAGCCAACTGCTTTTGTTGTCTCTTGTAACTTTTTTTATGACTATCTCGTAGTCCAAATCCATATAGTAACTCAAATTATTTTGCATTTTTTGCCCTTTAGACAATTTTCTACATAAATTTTAATATCATCAATAGTCATACTTTATCAATTTATCGCTCACCATTACCTGACGCAGTAATTTGACATATCCTTCGCGCATTTGAGAGTAATTCAACATCTTTGAACTTGCCAAAAGCCCGTCAAATTCATCGCCCAACAAAAAGCGCAAAGTTCTAAAGTCGCTGTAAGCGTCGTGTTTGTTGAGATTTAACATGTATGAGTTCACAGACTCTTGTACGGAGTTAAAAACTCTGATTTTATGCGTTTTGCCCTCTTCTCTATTTGTAGGCACAAGACCGTTTGTCACGCTGTAAGTCCACTGTCCGAATGCATTTCTAGCCTCTTTGAAAAATCGGCTCTTTCCCCAACCTGTCTCTACAGCCGCTTGCGTAAGAGCCAGCGATATCGGTACGGGAGCTATTTTGGACTTAAACGCTTTGACGTCATCGACAGAATTGATATTATATTTTTTGGCCAAATTTTGTATAATCTCCAAAGTGTTATTATCTATCGCGTTTAGATTTCCTTCAGCTCGATACGTTTCAAAAAAAGCTTCGACGATTTTTCGCTCTTCTATGATACCGTCATTAGCTTTTTTAATTAGCGGAAGCATTCGTTCTACAAACTCTTTTTTTTGCATTGCGCTGTTTTTGATAGTAAAAAAATCATCTGTAAACGTTTCTGCGTTAAGCACCCCAAGACATACGATACATAATAGTAATTTAACTACTAACCTCATCTTCATCCTTGATTAAAATTTGCTGTAAATGTCAATTTTACTTTGCCCTTAAATAGTATTTTGTCACTATTTTTACGCAAAAAAAGCCGCTCGCCGCTTTTTGGTATCACAGTAGCCGCCGCTTCGATAAGCCCCAGATTAAAAGCTGTGAAAAAAGCCGCCGCCATACCTGTCCCGCATGCAAGAGTTTCATCCTCTACGCCGCGTTCATAAGTCCGCACAAAAAGCTCGGTGCGATTTTTAATTATTGCAAAATTCACATTTGCATTATAATCATAGCGTATTTTTCGTGCAATTTCAAAATCAAAAGCATTCAGATTATCAACAATGCTTATTAAATGCGGTACGCCCGTATCGCAAAAATGCCAAATAAATCCGTATTTTTCGAACTGCTCGCTTAATTTTTTAGGTTTTGTTAATTCAACTTCTACCATATCGCCGTCAACTTCAGCTTGTATAATCCCAGCTCCTGTTAAAAAGCGCATATTTTTATCCGATACAATACCGTTGGCAAAAGCATAATGCGCGCATGCCCTTGAGCCATTGCCGCACATTGAAGCGGTACTTCCGTCGCTGTTGTAAAACTGCCATTCAAAGTCGCATTCGCTGTTTGGAAGTACGACTATCATGCCGTCAGCGCCCACGCCTTCATGTCTGTCGCAGATTGTCTTTGCTAATTCCCGTCTGTCTATCTTTTCATCTGCTTGGAAAATTACAAAATCATTCCCGCTTGCATTGTATTTACTGACTAACATGCCGTTCCTTCAATATCGCTATAAATTTTTCAACCTCTTTTTTTAAGTGCGCCAAATCTTTGGAATTATCTATCACCACGTCGGCTTTTGCTCTTTTTTGCTCAATATCAAGCTGTGCCGCCACTCTTAAGCGCGCTTCATCTTCTGTGAGTTTACTGCGCTGCATAAGTCTTGCTATCTGCATCTGTTTTGGCGCGTACACAACCGCTGTGAGCGCGCTTTTGTAGATACCCTCTTTTTCAAAAAACAGAGGAATATCCACCACGAAAAGCTTTTTTTGCTTTTCCAAGCTTGCCGCCGCCGTTTTTATCTTCTGATATATATTTTCGTGTAAAATACTTTCTAAAATCTCTCTTTGGCTTTTATCTTTGAAAATTAATTCGCCAAGTTTTTTTCTATCAACCCTACCCTCTTTTACAAACTCTCTTCCAAACGCGTTTGTTATCTCGTCTGCTTTCTCATCCAAGACTTCATGAGCGATTTTATCGGCATCCACAACGCTGATTCCATTTTCCAAAAGCATATTGCTAACGCTGCTTTTGCCGCTTGCTATACCGCCTGTTAGTACAATATATCTCATCTTATCCGCCGTATCTCTTACTTTGAATGGAAAATTTATAACGATTTTATCATCTTTTCGTTAAAATCACTAAATTTTTTAGGAAAAACAATGGATGATATGATCAGTTACAAAGACGCAGGCGTTGATATAGATGCAGGCAACAAATTTGTAGAGAGTATAAAACCGATAGTTAAATCTACTTTTGATAAAAATGTTATCGGCGGCATAGGTTCGTTTGCTGGGGCATACGAACTGCCCGAAGGATACAAAAAACCAGTTATTTTAAGTGCGACTGACGGCGTAGGAACAAAACTAAGGCTTGCCATAGAGTCAAAGAAACTTGACACGGTCGGTATAGACCTTGTGGCGATGTGCGCGAATGATTTGATATGCAACTTCGCGACGCCGATGGTATTTTTGGATTATTATGCTATGGGGAAATTAGATATCGACTCCTCTTTGGAAATCATGAAAGGTATCGCGCAAGGCTGCTTACAAGCCGAAGCGGCGCTCATAGGCGGTGAAACTGCCGAGATGCCAGGCATGTACCATAACGATGATTTTGATTTGGCGGGTTTTGCGGTGGGAATCGCCGAAAAAGAGGAGATAGACAGAAGCAAAAAGATAAAAATCGGGGACGTGCTTATCGCGCTTCCAAGTTCAGGTTTGCACTCAAACGGTTATTCGCTGGTACGAAAAGTCTTTTTTGAAAAGCTGAAGATGAGATTTGACGAGCCGTTCGGCGAAAAAACTCTTATAGAGACGCTTCTGGAGCCAACGCGCATATATGTCAAAACATTTAAACTGTTAAAGCCTTATATTAACGCTCTTGCGCATATAACGGGCGGCGGCATCGTGGAAAATCTCCCGCGCGTACTGCCTGCAAATCTTCAAGCGCGTATCTACAAGAGCAGTATCAAAACATTACCAGTATTTGAATTTTTAAGTAAATATGTAAGCGAAGAGGAGATGTCGCGCACATTTAACATGGGGGTTGGTATGATTTTGGTAGTAAGTCCATCCAATGTCGATACTATACTCGCTCAAACAGACGGATATATCATAGGAGAAATCTCCGGCGGTGAACACAAGGCGCTTATGATATAAAGAGCGTGAAAAAGTTTTTATTATTTATTTTTATATCTGGCTTATGGGCAAATGAGACGTCAAGCGATTTGATAAAGGCGTTGAATTCGGATAATGTAAGCTTGGGTCTTGTCGAACAGCAGGGAGTTTTTCCATCTCCGAAGATTAATCTCAATCTTAACGGTGAGAATGATTTTAAGATCGGTACTTCGTCGCTGCGTTTTTCGGGATTGGGACTGCTCAAGTCGCAATACAGTCCGACGCTTATAGATGAGCTGGGAGACCCTGCCTTCATGTTCAACATAAAACTAAGCGGTAAAACCATAGAGCTTGGCGGCAGCGTGAGAAATCTAAAGCTTGGCGATTGGACTGAGTTTTTAAATAGCGCGGATAAAAAAAGTGAAAACGAGAACAAATAAATCTATATACGGATAAGCGATGAGAGAAGATAAAGTACTGTGGTTTTTGATATTTTTTGCATGGATAATCGCTGTTATCGCGACTTT
>JAITEH010000070.1 GCA_031282125.1 Campylobacteraceae bacterium | reverse complement strand
GCTTGTCTATATAAGCGCCAGATGAGGTTCACCGACTCTTTTATTTTTGAGATTTTATCTGCCAAAACGATACATATCAAAACCGCTTCGTTTTGCGTTTTTTCAAAACTCTTAAATCCAGCCTTCAGAAGCGTTCCGCCGAAAGCTTCGTTATCTTTGGTCTTGAGATATATCTTCGCAAAAAGCTTGTTTGACGCACCGTGTCTTTTTAGATACTCTCTCAAATCGTCCCCCCTTATCGCAAACTCTTCGAGATATTCAAGCTTTTTGTTGCAGATGAATTGGTTTTTTGCCGCGTATTTGTCGAAATCATACTCTTCAAAACTTCTGCCCGCGCTAAAAAGGTCGCTGTAAAAAAAGGTAGAATCTTCATCAAACTTAATAGTAAAAAGCTGTAAAAAGCGGGAGTTTCTAAACATGATAACTTCATCGTTTAAAAATTCCAGATTGGATTTTTGCAGCTCAAAAACAGTTCTATTGACGGCAAATTTGTCTTTGCTGGGATAGATTTTAAACGCCGATTCGCCCGCCAAGATGAGGTTAGAATCCATCATGTCAATCTTTGTATATATTTTGTCATTCGGAAACAATCCTTCCCCCACGTTAAGCAGTTTGATATAGTTTTCGCCCTCTCTAAAAAGATAGTAACGGCTTGGAAGCGTTATCTTTTTCAGCGTTACTTTGTTGCTTTTCAGCTCAAGACTTAAACTCATACCGACAAATACTGCTTTATGATTTCATCGCTAAGTTCTCTCATCTCCCCATTTGCCGTTACGCTTCCTCTGTCGAGTATATAAAAATCATCGCCGTGTCCTCTGGCAAAAGGGAGTTTTTGCTCTATCAAAAGAACCGTTATGCCTTTTTCTTTGGTCAAATAGTCTATGACGCTTCCTATTTGCTTTACTATATTTGGCTGTATGCCTTCGCTTGGCTCGTCGAGTATCAAAAATTCAGGCTCCAAGCACAAAGCCCTTGCTATGGCTAACTGCTGCTGCTGACCGCCCGACAAATCGCCGCCTTTTCTATTTTGCATATCTTTTAGGACGGGGAAGAGTTCGTATATGATTTGCGGTACTTTTTTGATTTTGTTTCTGTTTTCCAAAATGCCGATTTGAAGATTTTCTTTGACTGTCAATGAAGAGAATATCTCGCGTCCCTGCGGTACATATCCTATGGCGATTCCAGCTCTGCCAAACGGCGGCAGTTTGGTGATATCCTTGCCGTTAAATACCATTTTGCCGCTGTGAACTTCAAGAAGTCCCATGATGACTTTCACAAGAGTTGTTTTGCCTACGCCGTTTCTGCCCATGACGCAGGTGCATCTGCCTTTTTTGCAGTGCAGACTTATGTCTCTTAGGGTGTGGCTTTGCTTATAGTATTGGTTTAAATTTTCTATTTTTAACATGTTATTCGCCCAGATATACTTTTCTTACTTTTTCGTTATTTTGGATATTTTGCATCGAACCCTCAGCCAATACCGACCCCTCATGCAAAACGGTCACCCTTGAAGCCAGACTTCGTATGAACTCCATGTCATGCTCTACGACGACGACCGAATGCTCATTTGAAAGCTCCCGTAAAATCTCGCCCGTTTTTTCGACTTCATGCGGCGTCATGCCAGCTACAGGCTCATCTACAAGCATGATTTTTGGGTTTTGCATGATGAGCATGCCGATTTCCAGCCACTGTTTTTGTCCGTGAGAGAGCGTGCCTGCTTTCTTGAAAGCGTGTTCATGCAGTCCTATCAGCTTCATAGTCTCTTCAATCTTATCTTTTTGGAAACTTTTGAGTTTTGCAAACAGCGTTTTGAAAAATCTCTTATCGTCCTGCATGGAGAGTTCGAGATTTTCAAAAATCGTATGGTTTGAAAAGACGGTAGGTTTTTGGAACTTCCTGCCTATGCCAAGCTCCGCTATCTGCGGCTCGTCCAGTTCCAGCAAATCAACAGCTTTGCCGAAAACCACTTGTCCGCTGTCAGGTTTGGTTTTGCCAGTTATCACATCCATCATCGTGGATTTTCCAGCCCCGTTAGCTCCTATTATACATCTTAACTCTTTGTAGTCGATAGTCAAAGAGAGCGAATTTAACGCCTTGAAACCGTCAAAACTTACCGTCACGCCGTCAAGCAAAAGTATTCTGGTTCCTTTTTCGATGTTGCCTATAAAATCAGGATTTATGCCCATTTTTTAATCCCGAATAATTTGATTTTTTTGAAAAGTCCCGCCACGCCTTCGGGTAAGAAAAGCGTAACCAAGACAAATAGTCCGCCAAGCGCATAGAGCCAAACTTCGGCAAATGCGGAAGTGAAATACGTACTTGCGAAGTTTACGACAAAAGCCCCGACAATAGCTCCGTAAAGTGTGCCGCGTCCGCCTATGGCGACCCAGATGACAAGCTCTATGGAAAACAAAGGCGCGAAAAGATTTGGATTGATGATGCCAACCTGCGGCACATACAAAGCCCCCGCAATCCCAGCCAACACAGCCGAGACGACAAATATGAAGATTTTGTAACTTACTATCCTATATCCCAGAAAACCTACGCGGCTTTCGGAATCCCTTATCGAGATGACTATGCGTCCGAGTTTTGAATTGATGATAAAGCGGCATAGCGTATATCCCAAAGCCAGCGCTATAAATGAGACGATGAGAAGCGAGACTTTTGTGTATTGGCTTTGCAGGTCAAACCCGAATATATCTTTAAAATCATTTAAGCCGTTGTTGCCTCCAAAACCCATGTCGTTTCTAAAAAACGCAAGCATCAAAGCGTATGTAAGGGCTTGCGTGATGATAGAGAGATAAACGCCGTTAACTTTTGACCTGAATGCGAAAAATCCGAATATAAAAGCCAAAAGTGCGGGTGCGGCTACAACTATCAGTATCGCGAAAAAAGGATTGTCAAATCCATACCAAAACCACGGCAGCTCTTTGTAATTCATAAATACCATGAAGTCGGGCAAAATCGGGTCTCCGTAAACTCCGCGCTCGCCGATTTGACGCATGAGATACATGGCAAACGCATATCCGCCAAGCGCGAAAAACGCTCCGTGTCCCAAACTCAAAACGCCAAGATAACCCCACAGCAAGTCAAGCGATAACGCTAAAAGCGCAAATGCCAGATACTTTCCGATTAGAGAAACGGTAAAAGTTGATATGTGAAATATAGAGCCGACAGGTATCAGTAGATTTGCGACAGATACGACGGCAACAAGCGCAAACAGTAAACTTAGTACGATTTTCCCGCCTTTGTCGTGTTTGAAAATTTTTATTAGTATCGGTTCTCTCATGTTAATCCTCCACATCTCTGCCCTTTTGCGGGAAGAGTCCGCGCGGGTGCTTTCTGATGAAAAGTATCACAGCTACGAGTATGATGACTTTCGCAAGCACTGCGCCTGATAGCGGCTCGATGATTTTATTTATCTCGCCAAGCGTAAATGCGCCTATGAGCGTTCCCCACAGATTTCCAACGCCTCCAAATACCACAACCATGAAAGAGTCCACGATGTAAGCTTGTCCCAGATTTGGACCCACATTTGTTAGTTGACTGAGAGCCACTCCAGCCACCCCCGCGATTCCTGCACCTATGCCAAAAGTCAAAGCATCTACAAAGCTTGTTTTTATACCCATCGCCTGCGCCATACTTCTGTTTTGCGAAATCGCCCGCACTTTTAGTCCAAGCGAAGTTTTCTTTAAAACAAACAGAGCAAACGCAAAGACAATCAACGTAAAAATAATGATATAAAATCTATTGTATGTCAGCGAAAGAACGGCATTTATCTCAAATGAACCGCTCATCCATTCAGGCGTTTTCACCTCTTTATTCAGAGGCGAATAGATAGTGCGCACGAGCTGCTGGAGTATGAGGCTGATGCCAAATGTGGCGAGCAGCGCCTCAAGAGGGCGCGTGTAAAGATGCCTCAAAACCAATCTTTCTATCAAAATACCGACCAGAGCACTCACTAAAAACGCTATGGGAATGGCTATGATGACGGAATACTCTATGAAATTTGGCATGATTTGCTGTATAGTGTACGTCGTGTACGCGCCAAGCATTATGAGCTCTCCATGAGCCATATTTATGATTTTCATAACGCCAAACGTTATCGCAAGTCCCATCGCCGCAAGAAGCAGTATAGAGCCTGCGCTTAAGCCAAAGTAGAGCGTCTCCAGAACGGAGTAAAATCTTTTGCTATTTTCTATTTTTTGGATAGACGCCGCTATCTCTTTTTTGTATGCTGTATTTTCGATACTGTTTAACTCATTGAGCGTTTGGAGTGCGATAGGCGAAAGCGAGTCGCCAAGCGCGATTATCGCTTTTTGCTGTTCGCCGCCGCTTTTAAATTTAGCGTCCAAGACAGACAGCGACTCGTCTAAAATCTCTTTTATCTTTTTATCGCTCTCTTTTTTTGATAGTTCATGCAAAAGTTCATAATCTTTCTCATCAACGTTCAAAAGCAGCTCTTTAGCGGCGTTCAGTCTGGTTTTTGCATCTTTTGACGATAGATTTATACTGACAAGTTCTGAGCGCAGAACGGTTCTTAGTCTATTGTTTATCGTGATTTTGTTGATTTCGCTCTCATCTATTTTTTCACCAGTTATGATGTCTATGATATCAGATTCGTTTTGATACACAAGAGAATTTTGGACAGTTTTATATAGATTGCCCGATAGCATTTGTGAAAACACAAGCGCTAATCTCTCGTCATTTTTATGTTCGATTGCAAGCTCTTTGAGGGCACTCTCTTTTTGCGCAAAACTTTCAGCTTCTGATAATTTTGATAAACCGTCTTCAAAATTTGCGCCAAAAGAGATTGTTATTAAGATAAATAAAGCTATGCAAATTTTTTTCATCTTTTGTCCGTTAAATATTTTTCTATTTCCAGCCT